>NZ_CBFFRJ010000102.1:0-18957 GCF_965644225.1 Phytobacter sp. V91
GACACCCATATCAAAACCGGTAACTCTCAACCTTTCAAGGTCAAGTGTCAGATCAAGTCGCGACTAATACAAATAAGGGGCGCTTATCCGTTACTTCTGTACAGGCTAACAAAGATCTGTCAGGCCCTCGGCTCAACCGGGATATACATATCAATTTCCCAGTAGCCATCATCCTGCGCACAGTTCAGGTAAAGCTCAAAGCAGGGGCGCATAGCTATCTGATGCTGTTTATCTTCGATCAACGCATCGAAAAAAAGATCCCATGACTTCTCAAACTCTTCGTTATAAACCCTGGCACGCGCCACGGCATACTGCCCGCCCGGAAGCTCAGTTTTCATCACCCCTTCGCTGTTCTCCGGGATAACAAAATCGGCAGGCACCGAGACCACCACATCAGCACGCAGCTTTTCTGCCGGAACATCGTCCGGGTTATCGTAGTAGGCGCAAATCCAGTCGATGGGCTTAATGTGTTTGTTTTGCACCCACATACTCAACTGTTCAAAGCCCTGTTTCACGGTAATCTCCCAGGGCCCCACCAGATGAAACCCGGCGATAGTACGCTTCTCAATCAACTTGATCTGGTATTCCATATCACACGCTCCACTTACACTGTTTATTTATACAGCATAACTGAATCAGGAATACCTGCCACCAGCAAAGTGTCGATTATGTGAACAGTCTCGCGTACTGGTCAGTTCATCTGCACGGGATTACGCTTTATGGTGGAAATAGTCACTCAAACGTGAAAACAATCCCCCTTTGCCTACCTCGTCCAGGGTGACCAGAGGCCAGTGAGCCACCACTTTATCTCTGTCAAACAACTGGATCTCCCCGACCCGCTGGTGGGCTGCCATTGGCGCTTGCAGACTTTTGTTGTCCATCACATAGCGCGCTTTGATATTCGGCAGCTCCGCTTTTGGCAACGCCAGCCAGAAATCCTCATCCGTACCGACGTCCATTTTTTCTTTATCGCCGTACCAGATACGCTCGCTGCCGACTTTTTTGCCTTTATGCAGGATTTGCACCGTATCGAAATTATCCTGCCCCCAGTGCAGCAGCTTGCGCGCCTGCTCTTCACGCCCTTTCGGGCTGTCAGCCCCCATGATCACCGCAATCAAACGTCGTTGTCCGTCAATGCTTGAGGCAATCAGATTAAATCCAGCGCCGGAAGTGTGTCCGGTTTTCAGACCATCAACATTGAGGGATTTATCCCATAACAGGCCATTGCGGTTCTGTTGAGTGATGCCATTCCAGGTCAGGCTCTTTTCACTGTACATGCGGTAAAAATCAGGTTCGCCATGAATAATGGCGCGAGAAAGCACCGCCAGGTCATAAGCCGAGCTGTGCTGTGCCGGCGCATCCAGGCCATGTACGGTTTCGAAATGGGTATCCTTCAGATTCAGTTTCTGCACGTAGTCGTTCATCATGGCGACAAACTGCGGCTGGCCGCCCGCCACATGATCCGCAAGCGCCACGCAGGCGTCGTTGCCGGAATCAACAATCAGTCCACGGCTCAGATCATGTACCGTGACGCGATCCCCCGGTTTAATAAACATCAGTGACGAACCGTCAAAAACTGGATTTCCACGCGCCCAGGCGTCTTTGCCCACGGTAACCACGTCACTGGCGCTGATACGGTGGCTATCGATGGCACGATCCACCACATAGCCGGTCATCAGTTTGGTAAGGCTCGCCGGGTTACGCTGCTGATGTTCATTGCCTGCGGTTAAGATCTGTCCGGTTGTAAAGTCCATCAATACCCATGCTCCCGCCTGAATTGCAGGGGGCTGTGGCGCCAGAGGCATATCCACAGCAAGCGCATACTGGGTAGTGGCTGACAGAAGTGAAAAGGCAAAAAACAAACGGCGTTTCAATGGAATATCCTCATTTACGTCAAATTCGCCGTTCTTTTTACGCAACTTGTTGTGTCGATACCTGGACAAATTGCAAAAAAATGTGACAGAAGGCGGTTTCTGTAGAGATATCAGTCAGGCATTGCCCCCTTTTCTACCTCATCACTGTTATATCCATATCATAATGCATAATAAATCCATATTTTATTTAGATTTTTTTAAGGACGATGATAAAAAACTTCTTTTATCATGCGATTAATATGATTTTATAAAATAAAAATAATTTGTATAATCGTAACATCCATCACATAACGACACCCTACAGCTATTTTATCCATATTTTCACATGTTACTGCCTGACACTTTCCTGATGGATCTCTTATTTTGAGGGAAACATCCTGGACAACAGCAGGCAAAAAAATGACCTCGACAAGTTACCCGTCTTCTCCCGTACGCCATGCACTACGCGATTCGCGACGCATGAACCTCTTCGTTTCCGTTTCCGCTTCCGTCGCCGGACTGTTGTTTGGTCTGGATATCGGCGTGATTGCCGGGGCATTGCCCTTTATCACCGATCAGTTCACCTTAACCAGTCGCCTCCAGGAGTGGGTCGTCAGCAGCATGATGCTCGGCGCGGCGTTAGGCTCTTTACTCAACGGCTGGTTGTCGTTTCGTCTTGGCCGCAAATACAGCCTGATGGCTGGTGCCATTCTGTTTGTCGTCGGCTCACTTGGCTCTGCGTTTGCAATGAGTGTTGAAGGGCTTATCGCCGCACGTATCATCCTTGGCGTTGCCGTGGGCATCGCGTCCTACACTGCCCCGCTTTATCTGTCTGAAATGGCGAGTGAAACCGTGCGCGGTAAAATGATCAGCATGTACCAGTTGATGGTGACGCTGGGTATCGTAATGGCTTTTCTTTCTGATACGGCGCTAAGTTACTCCGGCAACTGGCGGCTGATGCTGGGGGTACTGGCATTACCGGCTATCGTGTTGATACTGCTGGTCATTTTTCTGCCTAACAGCCCAAGGTGGTTAGCAGAAAAAGGGCGGCATATAGAAGCAGAAGAGGTACTACGCATGCTTCGTGATACCTCAGAAAAAGGGCGGGCAGAGCTAAACGAGATCCGCGAGAGCCTGGCCTTAAAACAGGGTGGATGGAAATTATTCAAAACCAATCGTAACGTTCGCCGCGCGGTTTTTCTGGGGATGTTACTGCAGGCGATGCAGCAATTTACCGGCATGAACATCATCATGTATTACGCTCCACGCATCTTCAAAATGGCCGGTTTCACCACCACGGAACAACAGATGATAGCGACGCTGGTCGTCGGCTTAACCTTTATGTTTGCCACCTTTATCGCCATTTTTATGGTTGATAAGGCGGGGCGCAAACCGGCGCTTAAGATTGGTTTCAGCGTGATGGCAATAGGGACATTAGTCCTCGGCTATTGCCTGATGCAGTTTGACAACGGAACGGCATCCAACGGGCTGTCATGGTTGTCGGTGGGCATGACAATGATGTGTATTGCCGGTTATGCGATGAGTGCTGCGCCGGTTGTGTGGATTATCTGTTCAGAGATCCAGCCCCTGAAATGCCGTGACTTCGGGATAACCTGTTCCACGACAACCAACTGGGTGTCCAATATGATTATCGGTGCGACATTCCTGACGCTGCTTGATTCGATTGGCGTTGCCGGGACGTTCTGGCTGTACACCGCATTAAACATCGCCTTTGTGGGCATTACATTCTGGCTGGTGCCGGAAACAAAGAATGTGACCCTCGAACATATCGAACGTAAATTGATGAAAGGCGAGCCGCTAAGAAACATCGGCGTGTAAGTGACTGTACCTCGTTGTACCGCGCCTAGGGTGGTACAACGAGGGTATCCCGGGTTTATTTTACCGAAGGCAGTCCTGCATAATCCCCCAGCAGTCCCTGCGTGTTTAACACCTGGCTGATGGGCGTGCAGTCTTCAGTCGACAGCAAATTGCAGACGTCCTCAATGCCCGGCTCGCGGACATGCAGCCACTGCGAAAAGAGTTGCAGGAAGTTTAGCGCACTGCGACGTGTCGTGATGGTGGCCTGGTCCGTCTGGTTTTTATCAAGAATGAAAAAAGGCACTTCATAATTTTCGCGGCTTTTGTCACCGTGCGTTAAATAAGCCCCTGAAGTATTCCTGTTGATGTAAGAAAGTCCGTGATCGGAAAAGTACATCATGGACCAGTCTCCACCCTCGCGTTCAGCCACATCATGAACCTGCTTCAGAAGCTGGTCAGTCATGGCAATCGATTTGATATAGCAGGAAATCTCCCGCGCTCCGGCGTCGATATCATACTGATTTTGCGTGCGCACGCAGGCCTGCGGATGTGAGCCCATAAGATGCAGCACGATAAATTTTTTGCCGTGTCCCTGTTTCAGCGCCTGTTCGAGCATCGGGATTAATTGATCGTCGGGAGAGTACATCCGATCGTCTGAATTGGCGGATTTAGTAAATACCGCATGATCGGCACTTTCACCTATCAATGCGACCGGGGAGTCGAAGTGCCCCTTTTTTCCCTGATTCGATAACCACCATGTTTCAAAACCCGCTCGCGACGCCAGAGAGATGACGTTGTTGTTGAGCTCAATCGATTTTCCCTCATGCCGCGCCAGGGTGTTGGTCAAAGACAACACCGTGGTCGGCCCTGCCGAGAGGTAGTTTGTAAATAAGATCGCCGGGGCGCTGTCAAGCCATGGTGTGTTGGGATACTGGCCACCAAACGCATGCACATAATCGCGGCGGACACTCTCCCCCACTACCATAATGTAGGTTTTATGTTGACCAGGTAATGATTCCGGCGCCCAACGGCTGCCTGTTGCAATGATTCTGGAAAATTGCTGGTCGTTGTCACTGACCGCCAGATAAGATGCAACAACATCATGGACAAAGCGTATTTCAGGTAAGCCCCCGCTCAACAGTCTCCCCTGCCGTAACGGAGACCAGAATGCCGAGAGGAAAAAAAATACTGCCAGAAAAAGATAAACGCCCCGTGTTGTAGACTCCTCTTTGACAGGATAAAAAGATGACCAGATAGCGGCAATACCGGAAATAGCTACTAATAATGACAGTAGCCACGCAATGGCCGGTATGTTATCGAGAAATTCACTGGCCTCATTAACGTTGGTATACATCAGGGAGCCCATGACATTAATATCCGGGAAGCCGTAGTTAATACCAACGGGGGAATAAAGCGCCCCCACTACCATAAATAGTAGGACGATACAGCGATATACTATTTTGCTGGCACGCTTAAGCAGAATAAAACCTGACAGAGCGGAGAACACATAGATTAATTTGTATTCATATCCCAACGAGTAATTCACAAGTAATAACCACAACAGCAGAAGAAGATTTTCTCTGCTGACAAGTTCTTTCGCACCTAAGGTAAATTTCAGTGCGGAAGAAGAGCGTATTGTTTGCATTGAGTTTGAAACCTTTTATTTACAGCGCACGGTATTTTCACATTGAAGAAAGTACAAAAAAAGACGAAAAAACACTCTTTCACAGGCGTCGCCAGACCATTAAAACAAAAAATAACATAGAATTAACAGGTGGTTATAAAAACACAGACTTACATTATCGCTTCCCGGCAGAGGAGAACCTGCAGGCGGCATAAATCCAGGATCTACATCCTGAATATCCCTGAACTGGCTATCAATGGCGCTGGAAATTCGATTGTTGCGGATTCTACCGATCAGCAGAGAGAAAATATAGTTGGTTCAATAGATAAGTTGAAAAAATATTGAGCACTACAGATAATAACTTTCGGTAACAGTAAAGCGATAAATTATTTATTGAACAATAATAAATTGGTCGCAGTACATTTAACCCAATCATCCCTGGAACAATAAATAATGCCCCTAAACTAAATTATCGAAAATAAATTTTCACGTTATCGGATAAAAATACAGAATCTCAGATTGCTCTGTTTAAATAACAAACAACGACTTCCTTAGGTTCTACTCACCAATAAATTCAGCTACCAGATTTAAAACGTTAATATTATTTAATGCTGACAGGATAACAAAAAGAATAATTTTTTTGATAGCCCAAAGCGGGATCCGCCCAGACGCCGTTGTGCTGTTCAACTGACCGGTCAACAGAGGCAACATGATTCCTTTGTCGACTGACTCAGTAAAATCTGTAACCATGTTGCGCAAATTGTGGATGAGTCATCGCCAGCTATCATCCAGACCCGACTACTGCTGCTTTCCCTCCCGGCGGGATCGCGGGTCCAGAATATGCTTTACCCTGGTGACAGCGCCTACACGTATGAAACCAACTATGGACAAACAAAAACACGTGCAAAACGAAGAAATTCAACCCAGCTTCCTGTTCCACGACTACGAAACTTTTGGTACGCATCCTGCGCTGGACAGACCCGCGCAATTTGCCGCCATTCGCACCGATGCCGATTTCAATATTATTGGCGAACCGGAAGTGTTCTTCTGTAAACCCGCTGACGATTATCTGCCTCAACCGGGTGCCGTGCTGGTGACCGGGATTACGCCGCAGCAGGCGAAAGCCAGCGGAATGAACGAAGCGGCCTTTGCAAAACGTATTCATGACCTGTTCACCGTGCCCAAAACCTGCGTCGTCGGCTACAACAATATCCGCTTTGATGATGAGGTGACGCGCAATATTTTCTACCGTAACTTCTACGATCCTTACGCCTGGAGCTGGCAGAATAACAATTCTCGCTGGGATTTACTCGACGTCATGCGCGCCTGTTATGCGCTGCGCCCTGAGGGGATTAACTGGCCGGAAAACGAAGATGGCCTGCCGAGCTTCCGTCTTGAGCATCTGACCAAAGCCAATGGTATTGAGCATGCCAACGCCCATGATGCGATGGCAGATGTTTACGCCACGATCGAGATGGCAAAACGGATGAAAGCCCATCAGCCGCGTCTGTTTGATTATCTGCTTACCTATCGCCACAAACAGAAACTGGCCACGCTTATCGACGTGCCGCAAATGACCCCGCTGGTGCATATTTCCGGTATGTTTGGCGCTGAGCGTAGCAACACCAGTTGGGTTGCCCCGCTCGCCTGGCACCCGGAAAACCGCAATGCGGTGATTATGGTCGATCTGGCAGGAGATATGTCGCCGCTGCTGGAACTCAATGCCGATGAGCTGCGCGAACGTCTCTATACGCCCAAAACGGCGCTGGAGGGTAAATCGGCAGTGCCGGTAAAACTGGTGCACCTCAATAAATGCCCGGTGCTGGCGCAGGCGAGAACGCTGCGTCCGGAAGATGCTGAGCGGCTGGGCGTCGACAGACAACGTTGTCTTGATAATCTGAAGATCCTGCGTGAAAACCCACTGGTGCGCGAAAAAGTGGTGGCGATATTTGCCGAGGCAGAGCCTTTTATCCCGTCAGATAATGTGGACAGCCAGCTCTATAACGGATTCTTCAGCGATGCCGATCGCGCGGCAATGCGCATCGTGCTGGAAACGGAGCCGCGCAATCTGCCTGCGCTCGATATTACCTTTGCGGATCCGCGCATAGAGAAGTTACTGTTCAACTATCGGGCGCGTAACTTCCCCGGCACGCTGGATGAAGCCGAGCAGCAACGCTGGATGGAGCATCGCCGGGAAGTCTTTACCCCGGAATATCTCCAGGCTTATGCCGATGAACTGCGGATGTTGTTTGAACAGCACGCGGACGATAAAGAGAAAGTCGCACTACTCAATGCCCTGTGGCAATACGCCCAGGAGAGTGTGTAAGACAAAAAAAACCGGAGGCCATATCGCCTCCGGTTTTTTTAAATGTACGGATAATTACTGCGCAATGTCTTCGTACTGCGGAACCGGGTTGCGGAAGCTTTTGGTGACGCAAGCCAGATACAGCAGGCCAATCGCCCCCCAGATAAGCCCCAGAATCATTGAGCTCTGCTCCAGGTTTACCCACAACGCCCCAACGGTCAACGCGCCACACATCGGCAGCACCAGATACTGGAAGTGATCTTTCAGCGTTTTGTTACGCTTCTCACGGATCCAGAACTGGGAAATCACCGACAGGTTAACGAAGGTAAAGGCCACCAGCGCACCGAAGTTAATCAGCGCCGTTGCAGTTACCAGGTCGAAGTTAATCGCCAGCAGCGCAATGGCTCCCACCAGTAATACGTTCCATGCCGGCGTACGCCATTTCGGATGAACATAACCGAAGAAACGGGTCGGGAATACGCCATCACGGCCCATCACGTACATCAGACGGGAAACGCCAGCGTGAGCGGCCATACCTGATGCCAGTACGGTAATGGTGGAGAAAATCAGCACGCCGAACTGGAAGGTTTTACCGGCCACATAGAGCATGATTTCTGGCTGCGATGCATCCGGATCTTTAAAGCGAGAGATATCCGGGAAATACAGTTGCAGGAAGTAAGAGGCCACAATAAAGACCAGACCACCGATAAGCGCAGTCAGGAAGATGGCTTTCGGGATCACGCGCTCTGCATCTTTGGTCTCTTCAGACAGGGAAGAGATACCGTCGAAGCCAAGGAATGAGAAGCACAGAATGGTAGCGCCGGTAATCATCGGCACCACATGTGCGCCTTCAGACCAGAACGGACGAGAGCTGGTCAATGTACCTGCCCCTTCGCCGTGCGCCACACCGTAAACGATCAGACCAACGATAACCGCCACAATCCCCATCTGCAGGATAACGATCAGCGTATTGAAGTTGGCAACCGACTTGATGCTGCGCAGGTTGGAGATGGTCATAAAGGCCACCAGCGCCACCACGAAGATCCACGATGGTACGCCCGGCACCAGCGCTTCAAAATAGATTTTTGCCAGCAGAATGTTGATCATCGGCATGAACAGGTAGTCCAGCAGTGATGACCAGCCCACCATAAAGCCAACAACCGGGCTAATGGATTTCTGAGCATAAGTATACGCAGAGCCAGCGGACGGGAAACGACGAACCAGTTTACCGTAGCTCAGTGCGGTGAAAAGAATGGCAACCAGCGCAAAAGCGTAAGCCGTTGCGACGTGACCATCAGTCAAACCAGAGACAATGCCGAATGTATCGAACAGCGTCATCGGCTGCATATAGGCAAGACCCATCATGACAACCGGAATCAACGTAAGTGACTTACGCAATTCCACGCGAGAGGTTTTTGGAGTAACGTTATGCGACATGGGTATCCCCCTGAGTGGCGAAAGCCATCGCAAAAGCAAAAAATTGCCCCATTTTTTTTCTGTTTCCTCAGCGACAACAACTGTCGGTTTTTAAGTAAATATCTATCCGGTACGAAGCCCGGCCTCTTGGTATTGAATGATGTTTCCAGAATGCAAAAAAATAACCGACGTGTTTACGTCGGCTATTGCATTTTTGCGGGGCATATTTTGCACCAAAGTGAGGCGAGATGACAAGCCTGTGTGCAGCAACTCACGTAATATTTATGATCAATTGTTTGATTTTTAACAATTAGTTCAAAAACAAAGCAAATAAATAGCATTATTTGCTAAAAAACCAGCGCGCCCTTGCCAGAAGAGGATTTCCTCCCCCTCCCCGCTTATTCCATCGGCATTGTCATCGGATCCGAATGTTCATATTCGAACCCCAGTTCATTACAGATTCTGTTGCCGTCAATAATCCGGCCTTTCCCCTGATCCGTGGCATCAAGAAACTGCGGTACTGCGAGACCCAGTTGACGAGCCATTGTCGGATAAAACAGCGAGCGGGCAGGATGTTGCGGAGCGCACAGATTATAGATATGTCCGCCTTTCGGGGCCTGAAGCAGCAACGTAATCGCTGAAATAACGTCGTCCAGATGCACCAGATTGACGCCGTGCTGCCCATCCGGCGCCATTTTACCGGCAAAAAAGCGACCAGGGTGTCGCCCGGGCCCGACTAAACCGGCGAGCCGCAGAATATCCACCGACGTGCCAGGCAAATGATGAAGCCAGTCTTCAAGCTCCTTCAGGACGCGCCCGCTGGCCGTCAGCGGATTGCGCACGGATGTCTCTCTGAGGGTTCCACTCACCTCGCCATAGACGGAGGTTGAGCTGGTAAAAATAATGCGCCCGATACGATAAGCCAGTGCGCTGTCGACAATTTCCTGGATCGCCTGTAAATAAAAGGTCTCTCCGGGGCCGCTACGCCGTGCCGGAAGGGTAATGACCAGGGCATCCACCTGCATTAAGGCATCCAGATCATCGGTATCACAGACCAGCTCAGGCTCAAGCTTGAGTTTGTAGCTTTCAATACCGCTCATCCGGGCCGCTTCCACCCCATCCTCGGTGGTTTTACTGCCGACAACCTGCCAGCCCTTCGCAGTTAATGACAGCGCCAGAGGCATGCCCAGCCATCCTAAACCGACAATCGCCACCTTTTTCATTCGTCTCTCCCGACTTTTCGCTGAACCCTGTTTAAGGCTACGCCAGCATGGCGAAACTGACAATTCATACACCGAAGATGAAATGATTTAATGATTAAAAAAAGCCCTTGCCTTTGAAGGTAAAAGTGGTTTAGGTTAAACGACATCAATGTGAATAAGCATTCAACGAGATTTTTATGACCAGCGTTCAAATTAAACTTCACCATCATCACCATCATCCTGACTAGTCTTTCAGGCGATGTGTGCTGGAAGACATTCAAATCTTCCAGTGGTGCATGAACGCAGAAAAAAGCCCCCGGAAGATCATCTTCCGGGGGCTTTTTTTTTGAACCAAATTCAGCAGGATAACGAGGACAACAGAATGTTAGACAACAGCCGTTTACGCATAGCTATTCAGAAATCGGGCCGCCTTAGCGATGATTCACGCGAATTACTCGCCCGCTGTGGTATCAAAATCAACCTGCACACTCAGCGTCTGATTGCCCTGGCCGAAAATATGCCCATCGATATTCTGCGCGTGCGTGACGACGACATTCCGGGCCTGGTGATGGACGGCGTGGTGGATCTCGGGATCGTCGGTGAGAACGTATTAGAAGAAGAGCTGCTGACCCGCCGTGCCCAGGGCGAAGATCCGCGTTACTTCACCCTGCGTCGCCTTGACTTCGGCAGCTGCCGCCTTTCGCTGGCAACCAACGATGACGAAGCCTGGGACGGCCCGGCCTCGCTGAACGGCAAACGCATCGCCACTTCTTATCCGCACCTGCTCAAACGCTACCTCGATCAGAAAGGCGTCAGCTTCAAATCCTGCCTGCTGAACGGCTCCGTTGAAGTGGCCCCGCGCGCCGGTCTTGCTGATGCGATCTGTGACCTTGTCTCCACCGGCGCCACTCTGGAAGCTAACGGTCTGAGCGAAGTGGAAGTGATTTACCGCTCGAAAGCCTGCCTGATTCAGCGTGATGGCGAAATGGAAGATGCTAAACAGCAACTGGTGAACAGACTCCTGACCCGTATTCAGGGCGTGATTCAGGCCCGCGAATCGAAATACATCATGATGCACGCGCCGACCGAGCGCCTGGACGAAGTCATCGCGCTGCTGCCGGGCGCTGAACGTCCGACGATCCTGCCGCTGGCAGGCGACCAGCAACGTGTCGCCATGCACATGGTCAGCAGCGAAACCCTGTTCTGGGAAACCATGGAAAAACTCAAAGCGCTGGGCGCCAGTTCTATTCTGGTCCTGCCAATCGAGAAGATGATGGAATAAGGCGTGCCTGGGTGCCCGGAGGCGCTTCGCTGACCGGGTCCTGAGTACTTAATGCCTGCGCCACCCAGGCACCCTTAGCAGAGGAAACTTTTATGAGCTTTAATACCCTCATCGACTGGAATGCATGCAGCCCTGAGCAGCAGCGTGAACTGCTGATGCGCCCGGCTATCTCAGCATCCGAGAGCATTACCCGTACGGTCGTTGAAATTCTGGACAACGTCAAAGCCAATGGCGACAGCGCCCTGCGCGAATACAGCGCCCGATTTGATAAAACCGAAGTCACCGCCCTGAAAGTGACCGCTCAGGAAATTGCGGATGCCAGCGCCCGACTGGGTGACGACATCAAGCAGGCGATGGCCGTGGCGGTAAAAAACATCGACACTTTCCACGTGGCGCAAAAATTACAGACCGTGGATGTGGAAACATTGCCTGGCGTACGCTGCCAGCAGGTTACCCGCCCGGTTGCCTCCGTGGGTCTCTATATTCCTGGCGGCTCTGCGCCGCTGTTCTCCACCGTACTGATGCTGGCAACCCCTGCGCGCATTGCGGGTTGCAAGAAAGTTGTGCTGTGCTCCCCGCCGCCGATTGCCGATGAGATCCTTTATGCCGCCCAGCTTTGCGGCGTGCAGGAGGTCTTTAAAGTCGGGGGTGCGCAAGCGATTGCGGCGCTGGCATTCGGAACTGAATCGGTTGCCAAAGTGGACAAAATTTTCGGCCCAGGCAATGCCTTTGTTACCGAAGCCAAACGTCAGGTGAGCCAACGCCTTGATGGCGCGGCCATTGATATGCCTGCAGGTCCTTCCGAAGTACTGGTGATTGCCGACAGCGGCGCAACCCCTGATTTCGTCGCCTCCGATCTGCTTTCACAGGCCGAGCATGGCCCGGACTCCCAGGTGATCCTGTTAACCCCGGACGCAGAAATGGCAAGCAGCGTCGCCAAAGCCGTTGAACGCCAGTTAGCCAGCCTGCCGCGGGCGGAAACGGCCCGTCAGGCGCTCTCCGCCAGCCGTCTGATTGTGGCCAAAGACCTGGCGCAATGCGTAGCGATCTCCAACCTGTATGGCCCGGAGCACCTGATTATCCAGACCCGTAGCGTCCGCGATTTAGTGGACGATATCACCAGCGCAGGCTCCGTATTTTTAGGCGACTGGTCACCGGAATCCGCTGGCGATTACGCCTCCGGCACCAACCACGTGCTGCCCACTTACGGTTATACCGCGACCTGCTCCAGCCTCGGGCTGGCTGATTTCCAGAAACGCATGACCGTACAGGAACTGTCACGCGAAGGCTTCGCCTCCCTCGCATCCACTATTGAAACCCTGGCGGCGGCTGAACTGCTCGACGCCCACAAAAATGCCGTTACCCTGCGTATCAAGGCCCTTAAGGAGCAAGCATGAGTATTGAGGAACTGGCTCGCGCCAACGTACGTGCCCTGACCCCGTATCTGTCTGCACGTCGTCTTGGCGGTAAGGGCGATGTCTGGCTGAATGCCAATGAATTCCCGACGGCGGTGAACTTCGACCTGTCGCAACAGACGCTCAACCGCTACCCGGAAGGGCAGCCCAAAGCGGTGATTGAAAACTATGCGCAGTATGCCGGCCTTGAGAATGATCAGGTGCTGGTCTGTCGTGGCGCAGATGAGGGCATTGAGCTGCTGATCCGCGCCTTCTGCGAACCCGGCAAAGACGCCATTCTTTTCTGCCCGCCGACCTATGGCATGTACAGCGTCAGCGCCGAAACCTTTGGCGTGGAATACCGTACCGCGCTCACCCTGGATAACTGGCAACTGGATCTGCAAAGCATCGCCAACCAGCTCGAGAATGTAAAACTGGTCTATATCTGTAGCCCGAACAACCCGACCGGCCAGATCATCAACCCGCAGGACATTCGTGATGTGCTGGAGATGACCCGGGGTAAAGCCCTGGTGGTCGCCGATGAAGCCTATATTGAGTTTTGCCCGCAGGCGACGCTGACAGGCTGGCTGAGTGAATACCCGCACCTGGTCATTCTGCGCACGCTCTCTAAAGCCTTTGCTCTCGCAGGCCTGCGCTGCGGTTTTACCCTGGCAAATGCCGATGTTATCGCCATGCTGATGAAAGTGATTGCCCCTTACCCGCTTTCCACCCCGGTGGCCGACATCGCCGCTCAGGCGCTAAGCCCGGCTGGCCTTGTCGCCATGCGCCAGCGGGTGGCGCAGATTGTTGACGAACGTGATTATCTGGTTAACGCCCTGCGCGACATCCCTTGTGTTGAAACGGTGTTCGACTCCGATACCAACTATATTCTGGTGCGCTTTGTTGCCTCCAGCGCCGTCTTTAAATCCTTGTGGGATCAGGGCATCATCCTGCGAGATCAAAATAAACAACCAACCTTAAGCGGCTGCCTGCGTATCACCATCGGCACCCGTGAAGAGAGCCAGCGCGTCATTGACGCTTTACGTGCGGAGTCCGTATGAGCCAGAAGTACCTTTTTATTGACCGTGATGGCACCCTGATTTCTGAGCCGCCGAGCGATTATCAGGTTGACCGTTTCGACAAACTGGCCTTTGAGCCGCAGGCCATTCCCGCGTTGCTGAAACTGCAAAAGGCCGGTTTCAAACTGGTGATGATCACCAATCAGGACGGTCTGGGCACTGGCAGCTTCCCGCAGGCAGACTTTGATGGCCCCCATGATTTGATGATGCAGATTTTCACCTCTCAGGGCGTGGTTTTTGAAGAAGTGCTTATTTGCCCGCACCTGCCGACGGATAACTGCGACTGCCGTAAACCGAAAGTGAAACTGGTCGAACGCTGGCTGGTTGAGCAGGCGCTGGATAAAGCCAACAGCTACGTCATTGGCGACCGCGCCACCGACATTGAGCTGGCGGAAAATATGGGTATCACCGGCTTGCGCTACAATCGTGAGACCCTTAACTGGGCGATGATTAGCGAACAGCTGACCAAACGCGATCGTTATGCGCAGGTGTTGCGTAATACCAAAGAGACGCAGATTGACGTCCAGGTATGGCTGGACCGCGAAGGCGGCAGCAAAATCAAAACCGGCGTCGGTTTCTTTGACCATATGCTGGACCAAATCGCCACCCACGGCGGTTTCCGGATGGCCATTACGGTCAATGGCGACCTTTATATTGACGATCACCACACCGTGGAAGATACCGGTCTGGCGCTGGGCGAAGCCCTCAAAAAAGCGCTGGGGGATAAGCGCGGCATCAACCGCTTTGGTTTTGTCCTGCCAATGGATGAGTGCCTGGCCCGCTGTGCGCTGGATATTTCCGGTCGTCCGCATCTCGAATATAAAGCGGAATTCACCTATCAGCGCGTGGGCGATCTCAGCACCGAAATGGTTGAGCACTTCTTCAGTTCGCTCTCCTACACCATGGGCGCCACGCTGCATCTGAAAACCAAAGGCAAGAACGATCACCACCGCGTGGAAAGTCTGTTCAAAGCCTTTGGCCGCACGCTGCGCCAGGCCATCCGCGTGGAGGGCGATACCCTTCCTTCGTCAAAAGGAGTGCTGTGATGAATGTGGTGATCCTCGACACCGGTTGCGCCAACCTCAACTCGGTGAAATCTGCCATTTCACGCCACGGTTATGACCCGCTTGTCAGCCGCGATCCGGATATTGTGCTGCGTGCCGATAAGCTTTTTTTACCGGGCGTGGGCACAGCACAGGCAGCCATGGATCAGCTGCGCGAACGCGAACTCATCGATCTGGTAAAAGCCTGTACCCAGCCGGTGCTCGGCATTTGCCTCGGTATGCAACTGCTCGGACGTTTCAGCGAAGAGAATAAGGGTGTTGACCTGCTGGGCATTATCGAGCAGGACGTACCTAAAATGGTCGACGTGGGTCTGCCCCTGCCGCATATGGGCTGGAACCGGGTGACCCCGAAGGCGGGAAATCGTCTGTTCCAGGGCATTGAAGACGGTGAGTATTTCTATTTTGTGCACAGCTATGCGATGCCGGTTAACCCCTACACTATCGCCCAGTGCCAGTATGGCGCGCCTTTTACCGCCGCCGTGCAAAAAGATAACTTCTACGGCGTGCAATTCCATCCGGAACGCTCAGGTCGTGCGGGTGCGCAACTGCTGAAAAACTTCCTGGAGATGTGATGATTATTCCAGCATTAGATTTAATTGACGGCACGGTTGTTCGTCTGCATCAGGGGGACTATGGTCAACAGCGCGATTACGGTAGCGATCCACTGCCACGTTTGCAGGATTATGCCGCCCAGGGCGCGCAGGTCCTGCATCTGGTGGATTTAACCGGGGCGAAAGATCCTGCACGTCGCCAGATCCCGCTGCTGAAAACCCTGGTGGCTGGCGTTAACGTTCCCGTGCAGGTCGGCGGGGGAGTACGCACGGAAGAAGACGTTGCCGCCCTGCTCGATGCAGGCGTGGCGCGTGTGGTGGTGGGTTCAACGGCGGTGAAATCACCTGAAATTGTTAAAGGCTGGTTTGAACGCTTTGGGCCCGAAGCGCTGGTGCTGGCGCTCGACGTGCGCATTGACGCCACTGGCAACAAACAGGTCGCCGTGAGCGGCTGGCAGGAAGATTCCGGCGTCTCGCTGGAAGCGCTGGTAGAGACCTATCTGCCGGTCGGTCTGAAGCATGTGCTCTGCACTGATATCTCCCGCGATGGCACATTAGCTGGCTCCAATGTCTCGTTGTATGAAGAAGTTTGCGCGCGCTATCCGCAGGTGGCATTTCAGTCATCAGGCGGTATTGGCGACATTAACGACGTTGCCGCCCTGCGCGGTACCGGAGTTCAGGGTGTGATTGTCGGTCGTGCGCTGCTGGAAGGTAAATTCACTGTAACGGAGGCCATTCAATGCTGGCAAAACGGATAATTCCTTGTCTTGATGTGCGTGATGGTCAGGTCGTTAAAGGCGTGCAGTTCCGTAATCACGAGATTATTGGCGACATCGTACCGCTGGCAAAACGCTACGCCGAAGAAGGCGCAGATGAGCTGGTGTTTTATGATATCACCGCCTCCAGCGACGGACGCGTGGTCGACAAAAGCTGGGTATCACGCGTTGCCGAAGTGATTGATATTCCTTTCTGCGTGGCGGGCGGGATTAAGTCGGCGGAAGACGCGGCGAAAATCCTCTCTTTTGGCGCAGATAAAATTTCCATCAACTCCCCGGCCCTGGCCGAGCCGGAGCTGATTACCCGCCTGGCGGATCGTTTTGGCGTGCAGTGTATTGTGGTCGGTATTGATACCTGGTTTGATGCGGCCACCGGCAAGTATCATGTTAACCAGTACACCGGCGATGAGAGCCGTACCCGTGTGACCCAGTGGGAAACCCTCGACTGGGTGCAGGAAGTACAAAAACGCGGCGCTGGCGAAATTGTGCTCAACATGATGAACCAGGACGGAGTGCGTAACGGCTACGACCTGGAGCAACTGAAAAAAGTGCGCGCAGTCTGTCATGTTCCGTTGATTGCCTCCGGCGGTGCAGGCACCATGGAACACTTCCTCGAAGCGTTTCGTGATGCCGACGTGGATGGGGCGCTGGCGGCATCGGTGTTCCACAAGCAAATTATCAATATTGGTGAATTAAAAGTGTACCTTCAAAGTCAGGGTGTGGAGATAAGGGTATGTTAACTGAGCTTCAACTCAGCCAACTGGACTGGGAAAAAACCGACGGACTGCTGCCCGCCGTGGTGCAACATGCGGTTTCTGGCGAAGTGTTGATGCTGGGCTATATGGATCAAGCCGCGCTGGCGAAAACTCAGGAAACCGGCAAGGTAACGTTCTTCTCACGCACTAAAGGCCGCCTGTGGACCAAAGGTGAAAGCTCCGGCAATTTTCTCAATGTGGTCAGTATCGCGCTTGATTGCGATAACGACACGCTGCTGGTACTGGCGAACCCGATTGGGCCAACCTGCCATACGGGCAGCAACAGTTGCTTTGGCGAGACCAGCCACCAGTGGCTTTTCTTGTATCAACTGGAGCAGTTGCTTGCTTCGCGTAAAACCGCCGATCCGGCAAGTTCTTATACCGCAAAGCTGTATGCCAGCGGCACCAAGCGTATTGCGCAGAAAGTGGGTGAAGAAGGTGTGGAAACCGCGCTGGCGGCCACCGTTCACGATCGCGAAGAGCTGACCAATGAAGCTTCAGATCTGATGTACCACCTGCTGGTGTTGTTGCAGGACCAGGATCTCGACCTGACCACCGTTATCGAAAATCTGCGTAACCGTCATAAATAAGTCCCCAGGGGAGTCACTGCTCCCCTCTTCCCATTTAGAATAAACAGTTATATTTCTGCTTCGCAGCAGGTATGATCCCTCGCAAAGTTCAGCGTCTTGTCCTGACGACGCTGCAAAGCTAGTACTACCAAAAACTGAGGTTGAAGATGAAATTTCTGATCACCGGCGCAGCGGGCTTTATTGGCTTTCATGTCAGCGCGCGTCTTTTGCAGGCGGGCCACCAGGTCGTAGGGATAGATAACCTTAATGATTACTACGACGTCAGCCTTAAGCAGGCGCGTCTGGATTTACTGACAGCAGAAAATTTCAGCTTTAAAAAACTGGATCTGGCCGATCGTGACGGCATGGCCCGGCTGTTTGCTGAGGAGAAGTTTGATCGCGTGATCCATCTTGCAGCGCAGGCTGGCGTACGTTATTCGCTGGAAACCCCCCATGCCTATGCTGACGCCAACCTGACTGGCCATCTGAACGTGCTGGAAGGCTGTCGTCATAATAAGGTCGGCCATTTGCTGTATGCCTCATCCAGCTCGATTTACGGCCTGAACCGCAAGATGCCATTCTCCACCGACGACTCCGTGGACCATCCGGTGTCGCTCTACGCGGCCACCAAAAAAGCCAATGAGCTGATGTCTCATACCTATTCCCATCTGTACGGTTTGCCTACCACCGGTCTGCGCTTTTTCACCGTTTATGGTCCATGGGGCCGCCCGGATATGGCGCTGTTCAAGTTCACCAAAGCGATGCTGGAAGGCAACAGCATTGATGTTTACAACTATGGCAAAATGAAGCGCGATTTTACCTACATTGATGATACCGCCGAGGCCATTATCCGTTTGCAGGATATTATTCCCCAGCCTGATGCCAGCTGGACCGTGGAGCAAGGCACTCCCGCCACCAGTTCAGCGCCCTATCGTGTTTACAATGTCGGTAATAGCTCGCCGGTCGAACTGATGGATTACATCACCGCCCTTGAAGAGGCACTGGGGATTGAAGCGCAAAAGAATATGCTGCCGATTCAGCCAGGAGATGTACTGGAAACCAGTGCAGACACCAGAGCGCTGTACGAGGTGACGGGCTTTAAACCGCAAACGTCCGTCAAACAAGGTGTAAAAAACTTCGTTGACTGGTATCGCGGGTTTTATCAGATATAAAAAACGGCCCCGCGGGGCCGTTCAGACTGCTGACAAAGTCCTGGCCGTGAGGCCGGGACTTTGATCTAATTAAGTCAGTGCAATTAACGGACTGACT
>NZ_CBFFRJ010000103.1:0-18878 GCF_965644225.1 Phytobacter sp. V91
ATACTGAAAATGTTAGGGAAAGAATACAGTAATATGGTCATGGATGACTGACCATATTACTGGGGATCACTCAGCCCACAGGGAGAGGGAGCAAACACTAAAAAAGGCAACTAACAACGTTGCCTTTTTGCTTTTACCTAACCGCCCAGATAGGCGCTTCGTACCGCTTCGTTAGCCAGTAGCGCGTCGCCAGTATCTTCGAGCACCACGTGGCCGTTTTCCAGCACATAACCACGGTCGGCCAGCTTCAGCGCCTGGTTGGCGTTCTGCTCAACAAGGAAGATGGTCATCCCTTCTTTACGCAGTTGCTCAATGGTGTCGAAAATCTGCTGAATAATGATCGGTGCAAGACCCAGCGAGGGCTCGTCCAGCAGCAGCAAGCGCGGCTGGCTCATCAGCGCACGACCGATAGCCAGCATCTGCTGTTCGCCGCCGGACATCGTGCCTGCACGCTGAATACGACGCTCATACAGACGAGGGAACAGCTCGTAGACGCGCTTGATGCGGGTCTGGAACTGATCGCTGTCAGCAAAGAAGCCGCCCATCGCCAGGTTTTCTTCCACCGTCATACGGGAGAAGACGCGACGACCTTCCGGCACAATCGCAACGGCTTCACGCATGATCTTTGCCGTCTGCCAGTCGGTGATGTCTTTATCATCAAAAACAATACTCCCGCTGGTGGCGCGCGGATCGCCGCAAAGCGTACCCAGCAGGGTGGTTTTCCCTGCGCCGTTGGCGCCGATCAGGGTGACAATTTCCCCCTGCTTGATATGCAGGCTGACGTCGTGCAGGGCCTGGATTTTGCCGTAGTGGGCGCTCACTTTGTCAAAAGACAACATCACTTTTTCCATACTATGCCTCGCCCCCATTACGCTTCACCTAAATATGCACGGATCACGTCCGGGTTATTACGAATTTCTTCCGGCGTACCACTCGCCAGCGGAGCCCCCTGGTTGACCACATAAATGCGGTCGGAGATCCCCATCACCAGTTTCATATCGTGCTCAATCAGCAGGATAGTGGTGTTGTGATTGCTACGCAGCTCAACGATCAGTTCGTCCAGCTCTTTGGTCTCTTTCGGGTTGAGGCCTGCGGCGGGTTCGTCGAGCATCAGAATTTCCGGCTGCGTCACCATGCAGCGGGCAATTTCCAGACGACGCTGATCGCCGTAAGCCAGGTTGCTGGCCTGACGGTTAGCATGCTCCAACAGACCAATACGCTCCAGCCAGATAGCAGCCCGATCCAGCGCTTCGCTTTGTGCGCGGCGGAATGACGGGGTTTTCAACAGCCCAGAGAAAACGCCGGTTTTCAGTTGCTGATGCTGCCCTACCAGCAGGTTTTCGATCACCGTCATTTCGCGGAACAGACGTACGTGCTGGAAAGTACGAACCACACCCATACGGGCTATTTGCTGACCCGGCAACCCTTCCAGGTGCCGGTCACGCAGCATAATGGTGCCGCCTGTCGGTTTGTAGAAACCGGTCAGGCAGTTAAATACCGTGGTTTTGCCTGCGCCGTTGGGGCCGATAAGCGAAACGATTTCCTGCGGATGTAAATCCAGCGCCACGTTGTTAACGGCCAGCAGGCCGCCAAAGCGCATCATCAGGCCGTTTACGGATAACAAAGGCTGACTCATGCCTGCTCTCCTTTTGCCTGACCATTTTTCATTTTCATCTGCACACGGGTCATTGGCAGCAAGCCTTGCGGACGCCAAATCATCATCAGTACCATCAAACCACCCAGCATCAACATGCTGTATTCATTGAAGTCGCGCATCAACTCACGCGACACCACCAGCAGAATTGCAGCAAGGATGACCGCAAACTGCGATCCCATCCCGCCAAGCACCACAATCGCCAGCACAAACGCGGACTCTGCGAAGGTGAAGGATTCCGGGCTGACAAAGCCCTGACGTGCGGCAAACAGCGTCCCGGCAAAGCCTGCAAACGCGGCACTGATGGTAAATGCGGTGAGCTTAATACGGGTTGGGTTCAACCCCAGAGAGCGACAGGCAATCTCATCCTCGCGCAGCGCTTCCCAGGCCCGGCCCAGCGGCATACGCAGCAAACGGTTAATCACAAACAGCGAGAAGACCACCAGCAACAGTGCCACCAGGTAGAGGAAAATCACGCGGTCGCTGGGATCGTAAGGCACGCCAAAGAAGTTGCTGAACGTATCCCAGCCGCCTTCACGGGCGCTACGGCTAAACTCAAGACCAAACAGCGTCGGTTTAGGGATCTGGCTGATGCCGTTCGGGCCACCGGTGATTTCGGTGTTGTTCAGCAGCAGAATACGGACAATTTCACCAAACCCTAAGGTCACAATCGCCAGATAGTCGCCACGCAAACGCAGTACCGGGAAGCCGAGCAGGAAGCCCGCTGCCGCCGAAACCAGCGCCGAAATCGGCAGACAAACCCAGAAACCGAGGCCGTAGTAGTGGTTCAGCAACGCAAAAGTGTAAGCGCCGATAGCGTAGAAACCACCGTAGCCAAGCACCAGCAGACCCGACAGCCCCACCACCACGTTAAGGCCAAGACCGAGGATAATGTAAATCATGGTCATGGTGGCGATATCTACCGTACCGCGCGACACGACGAACGGCCAGACAACTGCCAGCACCAGCAGTGCGGCAAGGAACAGTTTCTGTTTTACGCTGGAGCCATCAATGGCAGGCAGAATAAATTTCGGCCCGGAGACGTTTTTCAGGCTCTTCTGGAAAACAGGTCGCAGCAACTGGAAGAAAAAGACCACCGCAGTGCCAATGAATACCCATTCCCAGCGAATGCTCGCCGCGGTATTCACCACTAATTTGGTGCCATCCAGATCTAACTGCACGCCCATAAAGACGCCCGCGAGTACAAAAAACATGGCGGCGGAGAGCAGCGCCATCGCAATTTGCATTGGTTTCATACTTTTTCTACCTCCGGACGACCCAGAATACCGGTCGGCATTACCAGCAGCACAATAATCAGCAGGGCAAACGACACCACATCTTTATATTCCGTACTCAGGTATGCAGAGGAGAGAGATTCGGTTACGCCAAGGATCAAACCACCAATCATCGCACCAGGGATACTGCCGATACCGCCTAATACCGCAGCGGTGAACGCTTTCATCCCGGCCATAAAGCCGATGTAGGGGTTGATTACACCGTAGAACTGACCCAGCAGCACACCAGCCACTGCGGCCATTGCAGCGCCAATCACAAAGGTCAGGGCAATCACGCGGTCCGTATTGATACCCAACAGGCTGGCCATTTTCAGATCTTCCGAACAGGCGCGGCAGGCACGGCCCATACGCGAGTAGCGGATAAACAGGGTCAACGCCAGCATGGATACCAGGGTCACAATCCAGATAACCAACTGCATCGTGGTAATAGTGGCAGAGAAGTTCTCACTGCTGCCCACGGTCCACTGGCCATTAAACAGGCTGGGTAACGCCACATCACGCGACCCTTCGGTCAGGCTGACGTAGTTTTGCAGGAAAATAGACATCCCGATGGCGGAAATCAACGCAATCAGGCGCTTGGAGCTTCTCACCGGGCGATAGGCCACCCGCTCAATACTCCAGCCATAGGCGCTGGCAATCACAATTGCCCCAACGAAGCCTGCGGTAATCAACAACCAACTGGCGTCGATACCCATCATCATTAGTGCGGCGATAATCATAAATGAGACGTAGCTACCGATCATGTAGACCTCGCCATGGGCGAAGTTGATCATGCCGATAATGCCGTACACCATGGTGTAGCCTATGGCGATCAGTGCATAGGTGCTTCCCAGCGTCACGCCGTTAAACATCTGCTGCAAGAAATAGAGAAACTGCTCGGACATAACGTAACCTTTCTAAACCCGCAGAACGGGATGAGGAACCCACTCTAAATCATTCGGGTTGCAGGAGAGGCGGCAAGCTGGCACATCCCCGGGAGCGTACAGCAAGTACGTAACCGTGGCGGGCAAGCTCAGCCAACACCCCTGCGGCGCGAAGTATGACGAGTGGTTATCTTATTTAGCTACCGAAGAGGATCCATCGGCGTGCCATTGGAAGACACCAAAATCAAATCCCTTCAAATCGCCTTTCTCATCCCAGTTCAGCGGCCCAATTACGGTTTTAGCCCCGTTGGCTTTTAAATCGTTGACCAGCGCCAGCGGTTCATCACTTCCCGCGCGGTCCAGCGCCTGTGCAAGAGACTGCACGGCGGCATAGGTGATCCAAACGTACGGACCACTTGGATCTTTTTTCTCGGCTTTCAGTGCATCGACAATGCTCTGATTTGCCGGATCCTGATCGTAGCGCTTCGGCATGGTGACCAGCATACCTTCACCTGCATCACCGGCGATGTTAGACAGTGAAGCATTGCCGACGCCTTCCGGCCCCATAAACTGAGTCTTCAGGCCATTAGAACGCGCCTGGCGCAGAATTTGCCCCATTTCCGGGTAGTAACCACCGTAGTAGACAAAATCGATATTTTCTTTCTTCAGACGAGCCACCAGCGCGGAGAAATCTTTCTCACCGGCGGTGATGCCATCAAAGAAGACAATATTGGCGCCTTCAGATTTCAGGCTCTCCTGAACGGAACGCGCCAGACCTTCGCCGTACTGCTGCTTATCATGAATAATGGCAATACGCTGCGGCTTAACGGTGCCGAGGATATATTTGGCGGCGGTCGGCCCCTGTGAGGAGTCCAGGCCGGCGGTACGCATAATGTATTTATAGCCGCGTTGGGTCAGTTCCGGGTTGGTGGCGCCCGGAGAGATCATCAGGATACCTTCATCTTCATAGATGTCGGAAGCAGGCTGGGTTGATGATGAGCAGAGGTGACCAATGACGTATTTAATCCCGTCGTTGACGATTTTGTTCGCCACCGCAACGGCTTGTTTTGGATCACAGGCATCGTCATATTCGACAGCGACCAGCTTGTCGCCCTTAACGCCGCCTTTGGCATTAATATCTTTAATCGCCTGGCGAGCGCCGTTGAACTCCATATCGCCCCATTGGGCCACCGGACCGGACATCGCGCCGACAACAGCAACCTTAATATCTGCCGCCATGGCCACGTGAGACATCGCAAATGCAACAATCCCCGCGATGACTGTCTTCGCGTTCCTTTTCATACTTCAAATCCCCGTTCGTGATGTAGTGCCACACCGTCTCAGGCTGCGCCGAGGCAAACTGAAAGCATTGTGTGAAAATATTGTTTTTTTATGGTTAAAACGCATTCTGTACTTTTAATAGACAACACTATTTTTACCAGCGCCATGAATGGTTTAGCGCAGTTTTTTGGTAAAAACCAGACTAAATACTCTATTTTTCAGGCGATTAAGCAGAGATAATATTCTGTATTTCCCTGGAGATAAACCAGAAATGTTCAGTCTTCAGCATAATATAATGGTACAAAGAGCGGAATAAAACGCTACCTTTCAGCTAAAAATGCTACCTGGTTTTAGATCACTAATGTTTAAAACTGCTACAGCGGCAGCTTCAAAATTAATCGCCTGCCAAACGAAATAATAAAAAGTCACAACCCGTATCTGGCGAAATTGTTTACACTGCAATTATCTTTTGAGAATGGACAAGCTGTAGATGAAATTGACCATCATCCGTCTGGTAACCTTTACCGACCAGGATCATATTGATTTAGCTAAAGTCTGGCCGGAGTATTCCCCTGCATCCCTGCAAGTGGATGAAACCCACCATATCTATGCCGCACGCTTTAATGACCGCCTGCTGGCAGCCGTTCGCGTAACCCTGCTGGGAACACAGGGGGCGCTGGATTCCCTGCGCGTGCGTGATATCACCCGCCGTCGCGGCGTCGGGAAGTATTTGCTGGATGAAGTGATCCTTGATAACCCAAACATTACCACCAGGTGGATTACCGAAGCCGGTGTGGAAGATCGTAGCGTGATGGCGGCATTCGCCCAGGCGGTGGGCTTTACGGCGCAGAATGATGGCTGGGTGAAGCGGTAGACGGCTGAGCTGTCTGATGCCCTCACCCCGCCCCTCTCCCACCGGGAGAGGGTGCAAACACTAAAAAAGGCAACTGACGTTGCCTTTTTGCTGTTTATTTTGCGTCGGTGGCAGTGCCGTCGGCATGCCAGGTAAATACGCCGAACTCAAAGCCTTTCAGGTCGCCCTTCTGATCCCACGCCAGTGGGCCCATAACGGTTTCCACCGAGTTCGCTTTCAGCCAGGTGGCGATTTCAGCCGGTTCTGCTGTCTGGTTCAGGCCAGCAGCCAGAGACTGCAACGCAGCGTAAGTGGTCCACACGAATGCGCCGCTCGGATCCTGTTTCTTCGCTTTAATCGCATCTACGATAGGTTTGTTCGCCGGGATCTGGTCGTAATTTTTCGGTTTGGTCACCAGCATACCTTCAGCAGATTCGCCTGCGATATTCGACAGAGAAACGTTCGCGACACCTTCCGGACCCATAAATTTGGTTTTCAGACCGGCAGCACGAGACTGACGCAGGATCTGGCCCATCTCCGGGTGGTAACCGCCGTAGTAAACGAAGTCGATGTTTTCTTTCTTCAGACGCGCAACCAGCGTGGAGAAATCTTTCTCGCCTGCGGTGATACCGTCAAAGAAGACCACATCCGCGCCGCCTTTTTTCAGGCCATCCTGCACCGCACGCGCCAGACCTTCGCCGTACTGCTGCTTGTCGTGGATCACGGCAATACGCTGCGGTTTCACGCTTTCAAGAATGTATTTCGCAGCGGTCGGGCCCTGATCGGAATCCAGGCCTGTGGTACGCAGCGTCAGTTTGTAACCACGGGCAGTCAGCTCCGGAGCGGTAGCCGCTGGCGTGATCATCAGAATACCTTCGTCTTCATAGATATCAGACGCCGGCTGAGTAGAAGAGGAGCACAGGTGACCGATAACATATTTGATGCCATCGTTAACCACTTTGTTTGCCACCGCGACCGCTTGTTTCGGGTCACATGCATCGTCATATTTGGTGATAACCAGTTTGTCACCTTTGATACCGCCTTTCGCGTTGATATCAGCAACAGCCTGCTCTGCACCGGTAAATTCCTGATCACCGTATTGCGCAACCGGACCAGACATTGCACCCACGACCGCAACTTTAATATCTTTGGCGAATGCCATGTTGCTCATCGCTAACGCAATACATCCTGCCAGTAACGCTTTGCCCTTCATTTTCATCCTGAGGTTCCCCATTCTTATGGTGATTGAATTTGTTGTGATGTTGTTGTTTGGCACATTATTTTGTTTACTATCATAAGAAAAGAATATGATAGACGTTTGAACACAGCCTGCCCGTGCCCTGGCAGCATTCTCTGCTAAAACATACCCCATTTTGTGGATTTTGGAATACTATTTTTGAAGGTTATATAACAGCGGGATGACAGAATGTAAGAAAGCCGCCAGACAGGAGTCAGGCGGCTTTCTTCAGGCGTGGGTTAGCGCGTCAGCGCCTGATGGAGAATATCCAGCGCTTTACGGAACTGAACCTCAGGAATCGTCAGCGGGTAAAGGAAGCGGATCACGTTGCCGTAGACACCGCAGCTCAGTAACAGCAGCCCGGCGGCCAGCGCTTTGTCCTGCACCTGCTTCGTAAATTGTGCAGAGGGTTCTCCGGTTTGTGGATCGTTAAACTCCACCGCCACCATTGAGCCTTGCGCACGGATGTCGGCAATATAGGCACATTCCGTTTTCGCTTTTTGCAGTACTTCCACCAGGTGTTGCCCCAGCTGGTTCGCACGCTCACACAGATTCTCTTGTTCAATAACGTCCAGTACCGCATGCGCTGCCGCCACCGCCAGTGGGTTACCGGCATAGGTTCCGCCCAGCCCACCCGGCGCTGGCGCATCCATCACCTCTGCACGCCCGGCAACAGCAGAGAGCGGTAAACCACCCGCCAGGCTCTTCGCCATGGTGATAAGATCAGGTTTTACGCTGTAATATTCCACCGCAAACAGCTTGCCGGTACGGGCAAATCCGGTTTGCACTTCGTCGGTGATCAGCAGGATGCCGTGGGTATCGCAAAGCTTACGCAACGCCTGCATAAAATCATCAGGCGCAATATTAAATCCACCCTCCCCCTGAATGGGCTCAAGCAGAATAGCCGCTACCTGGTCCGGAGCAATATCGGCCTTAAAAATACGATCCAGACTTTTCAGCGCATCCGCCGTACTCACCCCATGTAGGGCGTTCGGGAACTGAGCATGGAAAATAGAACCGGGGAACGGGCCAAAGCCAATTTTGTAGGGGGCCACTTTACCCGTCAGCGCCATGGTCATATAGGTACGGCCGTGGAAACCGCCGCCGAAGGTGATCACTCCCGGGCGTTTGGTATAGGCACGAGCAATTTTCACCGCATTTTCAACGGCTTCAGCACCAGTTGAGAAAAAGGCCGTTTTTGCCGGCCCTTCAACAGGCGCGCGTTCGTTAATCCGCTCTGCCAGCGAAACATAGCTTTCGTAAGGGACGATCTGATAGGCCGTGTGGGTAAACGCCTGCAGCTGTTTTTCCACCGCCGCAATGACTGAAGGGTGACGATGCCCGGTATTCAGCACCGCAATGCCGGCCGCAAAATCGATCACTTCATTACCTTCGACATCCCACAGCGTGGCGTTTTCCGCTTTCTCAGCATAGAAGCCGCACATGACGCCGATGCCACGCGGTGTTGCCGCTAAACGGCGTTGATGCAGTTCGTTATTTTTCACCTTTATACTCCCCCGTCTCTGATTCATTTTGCAGCAGTCATCTTTTGCCACAATGACACAAGCGGTTCTATAATCGAGTACCAGTTTTGAATAATTAAGGGATCCAATTGCGTTCACTCGTGGGTGATTTACTGCAATTGCGTCTGGATGCGCAAAGCGACGGCAAGCTGCATAAGAAATTATATAACACGATCCGCCACTCGATCCTCGAAGGAAGCCTTCCACCGCAAAGCCGCCTGCCCCCAAGCCGGGATCTGGCAACGGAGCTGCATCTGTCGCGTAATACCGTGCTGAGGGTCTATGAGCAACTGCTGGCAGAAGGCTATATCGTTTCCCGCACCGGCAGTGGCACCTTTGTGGCGCAGACCGTGCCGGACAGCCTGCTGTCAGCCCCCTTGTCGCCCGTGGAGAATGCCGCTGGCGAATTGTCCTCACATCTGTCAAACAGGGGCCAGGCGCTATTGCAACGCAGCAGCGCCAGCCCGCGACAGTGGGGCGCATTTCTACCCGGCGTGCCGGATGTCAACGCCTTTCCCCATGCCCTGTTTCGTAAGATTCAGTCGCGTGTCAGCCGTAAGCCGCAGGCCAGTCAGCTCTCCTATAGCGACGCAGGAGGAAGCCAGGCCCTACAGCTGGCGCTGGTGGACTATCTGCGGGTCGCCCGTTCGGTGAAATGCAGCGCCGGGCAAATCCTGATAACCGAAGGCATTCACCAGGCCATAGATCTGGTGTCGCGCATGCTCTGTAACCCCGGTGACAAAGCATGGATTGAGGAGCCAGCCTACTGGGGCATTCGTAACGTGCTGACAATGAACGGCGTCAACCTTGAGCCGGTGGATGTCGACCTTGCCGGTATCAATCCCCCCGACACCGGAGATGGCGCGCCAAAACTGATTTTCGTCACCCCCTCTCACCAGTATCCGCTGGGCTGCGTGATGAGCCTTGAACGCCGCCAGCGTCTGCTGGCGCTGGCCCGGCAAACGGGTAGCTGGATTGTGGAAGATGATTACGACAGCGAGTTTCGTTTTTCCGGCCAACCGATCCCGGCATTGCAGGGGCTGGTGGATGACGCCCCGGTTATCTACACCGGCACCTTCAGTAAAACCCTCTATCCCGGCCTGCGACTCGGCTATCTGGTTCTGCCGCGCCCCTTAATGCAGGCCCTGAAAACGGCGCATGCAGAGCTGTATCGTGGTGGGCGATTGGTGGATCAGGAAGCACTGGCCCTGTTTATCAGCGAAGGGCATTACACCGCGCATATCCGTCGTATGCGGCTGCTTTACGCCCGGCGGCGCGCGCGGCTCGCAGGGCTGATCGTCGCGGCCCTGGGCAAAGAGGCGCTCAGCGAATTTAATGATAATGCCGGTCTGCACCTGGTACTTTCACTGCCTGAACACTGCAATGACGCCGTGCTTGCCAGCCAGGCGAACCAACGCGGGATCCTGGTGCGGGCGCTTTCACGCTACTACTCCGGCGCTCATCCGCTAAAGGGCTTATTACTGGGATTTGCGGCAATGGAGGAAGAGACAATGGAATCCGCATTCAAGGTATTGCTGGAATGCATCAGGGAAAACAGCTGATCGGCAAGGCAGCCGACTGTGGCGAAAAAGTGAGTTCTCAGAAAGCAAAAAGCCGGGCGCTCTCGCTTTCCCGGCTTCTGAGTGACTTACTGCTTAAGCTTAAATTTAAGCTTCGATCGCCGCACGCAGCTTTTTCATGGCGTTCTTTTCCAGCTGGCGCACACGCTCTGCGGAAACACCATAACGATCGGCCAGCTCCTGAAGCGTGGACTTGTTCGCCTCATCCAGCCAACGGGCGCGAATAATCGCCTGGCTACGCTCATCCAGACCCTGCATCGCATCGGTCAGTTTGTTCGCGGCCTGCTCTTCCCAGTTATCATCTTCAATGCCATCGGCAAAGTTAGACGATTTATCCTGCAGGTAGAGCACCGGCGCCATCGGCTGGCTGTCAGACTCGTCGTCGGAAGACATATCAAAGGTCATGTCCTGAGCCGCCATACGCGATTCCATTTCACGTACGTCTTTGCTGCTCACGCCCAGTTCACGGGCCACCATTTCGACTTCATCCTGGTTAAACCAACCCAGACGTTGTTTGGTTTTACGCAGGTTAAAAAACAGCTTACGCTGTGCTTTCGTGGTCGCGACTTTCACAATACGCCAGTTACGCAGTACGTATTCGTGAATTTCCGCTTTGATCCAGTGCACGGCAAAAGAGACCAGACGCACCCCGACTTCCGGGTTGAAGCGACGGACAGCTTTCATCAGGCCGATATTGCCTTCCTGAATCAGGTCAGCCTGCGGCAGGCCATAGCCCGAATAATTACGAGCAACATGAACAACAAAGCGCAGGTGGGACAGGATCAGCGTCTTAGCTGCTTCCAGATCGCCCTGGTAATGCAGCTTTTCAGCCAGTGCCCTTTCTTCATCAGCCGTCAACATTGGCCATGCGTTAGCGGCCCGGACGTAAGACTCCAGGTTACCAACAGGGGCTAAAGCTAAAGATTGCATTTCTTTGGTCATTCAAATCCTCTCAATATACATCCAACTGGCGGCGGTCTGTCCCCATCAGGCAACAAACATGCCAGTGTTAATGAGCAACGAGAATATCATTCACTCTTGTATCAGACAGTGATTTTATCCACAAGTTCCAGGATGGATTGTGAATAAAATAGGCACAAAATGTGACATAAGTATGAAAAACCGCGGCAGAGGAAGGGAGATATGAGCTATACGCTTTCCCTGCTACGGGAATACTGCATTGCAGGGAAAGAGTATATCAGAGATTTTTTACTGTGGAGTAAAGTGACGTAAATGTTGAACCGTGGCAAGCCAGGCGGCTATCCAGCCAATCATGGAGCACAACAGCAGCAGCAATAAACACTCGTCAAATGAGAGCCCACTTAGCTCAAACTGGGTGCCAAACACCTTCGCCACCTCGGTCACTGCCGATGAGAGGCGCAGCACCAGGATCTCAGACAGGATCAGCGACAAGAACGCGCCGCTAAAGCCCAGTAATGCGCCACCGTACAGGAAGGGACGCAGGATAAAACCGTCCGTAGCGCCAATCAGTTTTTGCACATTGATGGTGTCACGACGCGCGAAGATACTTAAGCGCACGCTGTTACCGATGACGAGGAAGACCGCCGCCACCATCAGCACACCGATCATCGCCGACACCCGTCCGACCAGGCCGGTTAAAGAGGCCAGACGCGCAAACCAGCTGTCGTCCATCCGCACTTCATCAATACCGTGCAATTTGCTGATGCGATCGCGCAGCGTGGTCAGCGACTCCGTACCCTGGAAATCCAGTTTGGGGATCACTACCGCCACCGCCGGCAAAGGGTTCTCTTCCAGCATATCCAGTGCGCCGCCAAAGCCCGACCAGTTACGGAATTCACCCAGCGCGTCTTCCCGGGAAAGGTAATTCACTTTCTCCACGCCCTGCTCTGACTGTAACTGCCCCACCACCTGCGCCGCAGCGTTATCATCCAGCGCTTTATCAAGGTAGACGGTAATTTGCGGGGAAGGATAGTACTGCGAGGCCGCCTGGTTGACGTTTTTGTAAACCATATAGCAGACGCTCGGCAGCGTCAGGGAGATAGCAATCACCATGACAGTCAGGAAGGTCGCAAAGGGTTTACTTTTCAGATCCTGCAACGCGCCATGGAACGCATAACGCACCTGTTCATTAAAGACATTGGTTTTACGGGAGTTCGGTTTGACTGGCGTTTTGCCACGGCGCACGGCGTTTCGATTAGCATCACCCTGCCCGCCTGCCGATTTACGAAAACGATCCAGTTTGCTGCCAAACTGCCGAATTTGATTGATTGCGTCGCGCTTATTCACCCGCCAGGCCTCCATGCAAATGGCCATCGCTCAGGGATAACATGCGGTACGAACGTCGGGAAATCAGCCCGGTATCGTGCGTCGCCATCAGAACCGTCACCCCAACACGATTAAACTCCTCAAACAGACGTAAAATCCCTTCAGAAAGGGCATCATCCAGGTTACCGGTCGGTTCATCCGCCAACAGCACCGCAGGCTTGTTGACCACCGCGCGGGCAATCCCTACGCGCTGTTGCTCGCCACCGGAAAGCTGAATGGGGAAGTTTTTCGCTTTGTCGAGCAGCCCGACCTTATCCAGCGCCGCCGAGACACGTCGACGAATATCATCGCCACTGGCCCCGGCAATGATCAACGGGATCGCCACGTTGTCATACACCGTTCTGTCCATCAGCAAATGGTGATCCTGGAAAATCATGCCAATCTGCCGACGTAAAAACGGCACTTCACGATTGCGAAGACGAGTAATGTCATGCCCGCCAAATAAGATTTTCCCGGCACTTGGCCGCTCGATGCCACAAATAAGCTTCAGCAGGGTGCTTTTCCCTGCGCCTGAGTGGCCGGTCAGAAATGCCATCTCGCCCGGTTGCAGGTGGAATGTCACCCCCTGCAACGCTTGTCTCCCGCCGAGATAGGCTTTGCTGACGTGTTCAAAGCGAATCATTGTTAATCCTCTCGGGCAAAAAGTGCCTCAATAAAGTCGCCCGCATTAAACGGACGTAGATCCTCAATTCGTTCGCCGACCCCGATATAGCGAATAGGGATACCAAACTGATCCGCGACGGAGAAAATAACCCCGCCCTTGGCGGTTCCGTCCAGCTTGGTCAGAGTGATACCCGTCAACCCGACCGCCTCATGGAACAGTTTGGCCTGGCTTACCGCATTCTGCCCGGTGCTGGCATCGATAGTCAGCATGATTTCGTGCGGCGCATCTTCGTCCAGCTTCTTCATAACGCGGACGATTTTCTTCAATTCTTCCATCAGATGCGCTTTGTTTTGCAAACGCCCGGCGGTGTCGGCAATCAGGACATCCACATGGCGCGCTTTCGCAGCCTGAATGGCATCAAAAATCACCGACGCGGAATCTGCACCGGTATGCTGGGCAATAACCGGAATATTGTTGCGCTGACCCCAGACCTGCAACTGCTCAACGGCAGCAGCACGGAAAGTGTCACCCGCCGCCAGCATCACCGACTTGCCCTGCTGCTCAAACTGTCGCGCCAGCTTACCAATGGTGGTGGTTTTACCGACGCCGTTAACGCCAACCATCAGAATAACAAAGGGCGTTTTACCTTCAACATTAAGCGGTTCATCGACTTTCGCAAGGATGTCACCCATCTCTTCTTTGAGCAAACCATAGAGTGCTTCGGCGTCACGCAGCTGCTTACGTGAAGCGCCTTCCGTCAGGCTGGCGATGATTTTACGCGTGGTTTCCACGCCCACATCGGCAATCAACAGCTGTTCTTCCAGCTCTTCGAAGAGATCATCATCGATTTTCTTACCACGGAACAGACTGATAAATCCGGAACCGAGGTTTTCTTTGGTTTTCAGCAGACTGCGTTTAAGACGCGAGAAAAACCCTTCTTTGGTTGGCTTTTCTTGCTCTACAACAGCGGGCTCCGCAGCAGGGACCACCGCCAGGGGTTCTTCAGCGGCTTGCGCCGCTAAGGCCTGCGCTTCCAGTTCTTCATCGCTGAACGGCGCATCGTCTTCAACATCATCAATGTCTTCAACATCATCAATGTCTTCAGCATCTGCAATGCTTGCAACATTTTCAGCATGTTCCACGGCGTCCTGTTCATCTTCCACCGCCTCAGGTTCAGTGACCTCTTCCACCTGCGGCAACGCTTCATGTTCAACCGCTTGCGGCTGTGGCGCTGCTGCAACCTCAGGTTTTTCTTCCGACACTGCGAGCTGCGAGCTTACCTCAACCACCTCTTCGGCGAAGGCTTCGCTGCTCTCTGGCTGGGTTTGAGGTTGCCCGGTTTCGGCAAGTTTCTCTGTTTCGGTGGGCTGTTCCGCTTGCTGTTCTTTTACTTCTTCTTTTACTTCTTCTTTTTGCCCAAAGCCGAGCCAGGAGAAAAAGCCACGTTTCTTTTCATCTGCCATTTGCGACCTAACTCCCGCTGTTAATTTATGGCTTAAGCCCACAAAGCCGTAGCAGGGGCTAAAAATTTCTAATTAGTTAAATAGTCTATCACTTTCCTTAACTCGCTTCACCGCCTGCGGATTAAGGTTTCGCACCGTGCGAGAGGCCGCTAGAATAGCAGGCCGAAAAGAAGAATTAAGCGATGACCATGAAGAAACCCAATCGGGCCGCTACCGGCCAAATCCGCATCATTGGCGGACAATGGCGCGGACGTAAGCTGCCAGTCCCGGACAGCCCCGGCCTGCGCCCCACCACTGACCGCGTGCGTGAAACCTTGTTTAACTGGCTGGCCCCGTCCATGGTCGATGCACATTGCCTGGACTGCTTCGCCGGCAGCGGCGCGCTGGGTCTGGAAGCCCTCTCCCGTTACGCCGCCAGTGCCACCCTGCTGGAAATGGAACGCAGCGTAGCACAGCAGTTACAGCAGAACATCGCGACCCTGAAAGCCAGCAACGGCAAAGTAGTCACCGGCAACTCGCTGGCGTTTCTCGCCCAGAAGGGAACGCCGCACGACATCGTTTTTGTCGATCCGCCGTTTCGCAAAGGGATGCTGGAAGAAACGCTGACCCTGCTGGAAAATAACGGCTGGCTGGCCGACAACGCGCTAATCTATGTGGAAAGCGAAGTTGAAAATGGTCTGCCGCCTGTCCCAACAAGCTGGAGTGTGTACCGGGAAAAAGTCGCCGGGCAGGTAGCCTATCGTTTGTATCAGCGTGAATCACAAGGAGTGAACGATGAGCATTAAGATGAGCATACTGATTAACCTGGGGCGTCTGCTGATGCTCTTCGTCTGGGCATTTTTACTGCTGAACCTGTTTTCTCCGTTCCCGAAGCCGTTGAATATTTTCGTCAACGTCGCCCTGTTCTTCACCGTGTTTATGCATGCCCTGCAGGCCACGATGATGAAAAAAACGCTGCCCAAAGAGGGTCCGCAGATGACCCGTACTGAAGAGTTTCGCATCTTTCTGTTCGGCATTTTTGAACTGTTGATTTGGCTTAAAAAGCTCAAAACAAAAAAATAAAGAACACTCTCTTTCGGTTATCCCGACATCCATTCTGTTCAGCCTGATTACATTTCAACCTGATTTAGTCAGGGTTTACGCGGTCTTTGCTAAACTCAAAATCAGAACTGTGGGCATGGTGCTCACGAACGAATCAAAATGGATTAGGGATTTATTATGCTTTGGTCATTTATTGCCGTCTGTTTTTCAGCATGGCTGTATGTGGATGCAACATATCGTGGGCTGACATGGCGACGCTTGGCCTTTAAACCCATCACCGTCTTACTCTTGTTGTTACTGGCGTGGCAGGCACCGATGTTCAGTGCGGTCAGTTACCTGGTTCTGGCCGGGCTATGCACCTCGTTAGTCGGTGACGCACTCACCTTACTTCCGCGCCAGCAGCTGCTGTATGCGATTGGCGCATTTTTCCTCTCCCACCTGCTGTACACCATCTATTTCGCCAGCCAGATGAGCCTGTCCTTCTTCTGGCCACTGCCGATCGTGCTGCTGGTGGTGGGCGGATTGCTGCTTAGCGTTATCTGGACGCGGCTGGAAACACTACGTCTCCCGGTGTGTACCTTTATTGCCATGACGCTGGTGATGGTCTGGCTGGCTGGTGAATTGTGGTTCTTCCGCCCTACCAGCCCGGCGCTGTCTGCGTTTGCTGGTGCAGCACTGCTGCTGGTCAGCAATGTTGTCTGGCTGGGTAGCCATTACCGTCGCCGTTTTCGTGCAGATACCGCTATCTCCGCCGCCTGCTATTTTATCGGCCATTTTTTGATTGTCCGCTCCCTGTATATTTAAAATGCTTGACTCTGGAGTCGACTCCAGAGTGTATCCTCCAGTTAATGAGAATTTTATCATTCACTGGAGGATGCCATGCCAACCGCCAACAAACCCCAAACGCCCCAGTTTTCGACCATGAAACTGCGCCCGGTGGCCGCAGACAAACACTCCTGTGAATGTGGCGACGCCTGCGAAACCACCCAGCCTGCCATTGAACATGCCGAAGGCGAACGTTTCAGTTGGCTGGTTTCCGGCATGGACTGCGCCGCCTGCGCGCGGAAAGTCGAAAATGCGGTCCGCAAGCTCGATGGCGTCAACCACGTTCAGGTCGCTTTCGCGACGGAAAAACTGACCGTAGTGGCGCGAAGCGATATCCGCGAGCAGGTAGAAAAAGCGGTTCAGCAGGCTGGCTACCGTCTGCAAGGCGAAAATGCGCCCACGCAGGTATCTCCCTCCCGTTTACAGGAAAATCTGGCACTTATCCTGCTCATTGTGATGATGAGCATCAGTTGGCTACTCGAACAGTTCAACCATCCGTTCGGTCAGGCTGCCTTTATCGTCACCACTCTGGTCGGTCTGTGGCCGATTGCCCGCCAGTCGTTGCGCTTAATGCGTAGCGGAAGCTGGTTTGCCATTGAAACCTTAATGAGCGTTGCGGCTATTGGCGCGCTATTTATTGGCGCGACGGCAGAAGCAGCGATGGTGCTGCTGCTGTTTCTGGTCGGTGAGCGGCTCGAAGGCTGGGCAGCCAGTCGCGCCCGCCGTGGCGTAAGCGCTCTGATGGCGCTGAAACCCGACACCGCGACCCGTATTGTCAATGGCGAGCGCCAGAGCGTTATGGCCCAGCAACTGCGCCCCGGCGACACTATTGAAGTCCCGGCAGGCGGGCGCTTACCGGCTGATGGCAGGCTGCTCTCCCCCTTTGCCAGCTTCGATGAAAGCGCATTAACCGGCGAATCGCTGCCGGTGGAACATATCACTGGCGATCGCATCCCGGCGGGCGCTACCAGTGTTGATCGTCTGGTGACGCTGGAGGTGGTATCGAAACCTGGTGAAAGCGCCATCGATCGTATTTTGACGCTAATCGAAGAAGCCGAAGAGCGCCGGGCGCCGATTGAACGCTTTATCGACCGCTTTAGCCGGATTTACACGCCCGCGATTATGCTGGTGGCCCTGCTGGTGGCTATTGTGCCGCCGCTTATGGTCGGTGCCGCGTGGCTGCCCTGGATCTACAAAGGGCTGACCCTGCTGCTGATTGGCTGCCCGTGCGCGCTGGTCATCTCCACCCCGGCGGCGATCACCTCCGGCCTTGCGGCGGCAACCCGTTACGGGGCGTTGATTAAAGGCGGGGCAGCGCTGGAGCAACTGGCGTCCGTCCAGCAGGTGGCCTTCGATAAAACCGGCACCTTAACCCTGGGCTTGCCCAATGTGACAGGCCTCTACCCGCTTCCCGGAACCGACGAAGCCACACTGCTGACGCTCAGCGCCGCCGTCGAACAGGGCTCCACCCATCCACTGGCGCAGGCGATTTTGCGCGAGGCGCAAGCGCGCCGGTTAACGCTGCCAGCGACCTCAGCCCAGCGGGCGCTGGCCGGTAAAGGCATCGAGGCTTTGGTCAACGGGCAGTCAGTACGCCTGAGCTCGCCCGATAAACTGCCGGATATGCAGCTGGACGAGGCGTTGCAGGCAGAGATCCTCCGTCGGGAAGAACGGGGGGAAACGGTGATTGTGGTATTGCGTGAAAGCCTTGCCATTGGCGCCATTGCCCTGCGCGATACCCTGCGTGAAGATGCGCGAGAAGCCGTCGCGGCCCTGCGTGAACTTGGGGTACAAGGGGTGATGTTGACCGGCGATAATCCACGAGCGGCGGCCACCATTGCCGGTGAGCTAAAGATGGATTTTCGGGCCAGTTTGCTGCCGGAAGATAAGGTGAATGCGGTCATCGCCCTGAATCAGCGCGCCCCGCTGGCAATGGTGGGCGATGGTATTAACGACGCCCCGGCCATGAAAGCGGCGACTATCGGTATTGCTATGGGCAGCGGCACCGACGTGGCGCTGGAAACCGCCGATGCGGCCCTGACCCATAATCGGCTCGGGGGTCTGGTGCAGATGATTAGCCTGGCGCGGGCCACGCGGGCCAATATTCGCCAGAACATCGCTCTCGCCCTGGGGCTGAAAGCTATCTTCCTGGTGACAACATTGCTGGGGATTACGGGATTATGGCTGGCGGTGCTGGCGGATACCGGCGCAACGGTACTGGTGACGGCAAATGCGCTAAGGCTGCTGCGTCAGAAATAATAGCTGGGGGTGCGGTCTGATGCCCTCACCCCGGCCCTTATGTCTTGACCTTCCCCGCTCAGGCGGGGAAGATCCCCGACTGATCATCGGGGG
>NZ_CBFFRJ010000104.1:0-18553 GCF_965644225.1 Phytobacter sp. V91
GATTCGCGCGACTGACTTAAAGGTCAAACCTTTCGGAGTCCCCCGGCAAAGCCGGGGGTTTACCGGACTTAATTAACATTACGTATTATAACCCGCTATCAATATTAGAATAAGGCAGGGCCATGAAAACATTCAATCGACTTATTTTTATTTGTTGCATTGTCATTATCAGCGCATGTACCGCACCCATTGCCGGTAATTCACCCACCCTGTCACAAACCCCGGACTACGCTATTGTTAAAGTCATGTACGCCACGGACAGAAACTATAATGAGGCGACCGTGCCCAATAATGTCTATGGCAGCAAGCGCGCAACCTTATCCTATGGCATATCTGAGGTGAGTATTCCCCGCCACCATATAATAGGGGTTTTAGAGGAACCTTCACTTTTCAAACTGGAGTTCAAAGAAAGTCCGGAAAAGCATGTCGCGTTACTTGGTGTAAAGCCTTTAGCTAAAGAGGACTTTTTCACTCAGCTTTCATCCGATGTGAGTCATACGGAACAAAGCAAAGCCTTTTTATTTGTCCACGGTTATAACGTCTCCTTCGCCGATGCAGCCAGAAGAACCGCGCAAATATATTATGATTTAAAGATCGATATGGTGCCTGTTTTCTACAGCTGGCCTTCGCAAAGCAAGACCGTGTCCTATACCGTCGATGAGCAAAATATTGAATGGACGCAAAATAACCTGAAAAGTTTTCTGATTGATTTTCTTGAGAAATCGAGTGCCCAAAATATTTATTTAATCGCCCATAGCATGGGTAACAGAGCGTTAACCAGAGCAGTCATTGATGTAATTAATACCAAACCGGATTACCGGGCTCGTATTAAAGAAGTCATTCTTGCCGCACCTGATATTGATGCGGATGTTTTCAAACGGGACATCGCCCCTGCACTCACCGCCTCCGGTGGACCTGTTACGTTGTACGCGTCCTCTGTCGATAAGGCGTTGATTGCATCGCAGAAGATTCATCAATACCCTCGTGCCGGAGACGCAAGAAATGGTCTGATTTACTACCCTGGAATTGAATCTATCGATGCCACAAACGTTGATACCAGTTTTGTTGGTCATAGCTACCCGGCAGAAGAGCGTTCGGTACTTTCCGATATTTTTTATCTCATCAATGCGGATCTGAGGGCTAAGGAACGTTTTGGATTGAGCTATGTAGAAACTGGGAAATACTGGAAGTTTAAACCATAATATTGCCCCTTTATTTCATCTGCATCATGTTGTCTTCCCCCCGCAATAAAATCCACGCCTGGGCGTGGATTTTTGTTTTCCGGGGATCGCTTAGCCATTTGCTCAATCCGTGAAAAATGGCAGATCCAGACCGATGTTGATTATTCAGGAAGGATAAGCTGCAACATGGGGTAACGCTCCCTCCACCGCTTTGCGGCGACACGCTGGCTGAAAACAGCTAACTTTTCCCGTTCAAATGGCGGCGTTTGCCGCAGGCGCAGCTCAAACAGATCACTCAGTCCATAGGGGGCAATAATCTCAATCCGCTCTGGACCTGCAGCCCGGACGGCCACCGCCGTGGCGGTCTCTGGCCAGTACCGCAGCGCATTCTCCGTTGAGAGATAAGGAGCATTGCCGTTACGCTGATGCATCCGGGCCTGATTTCTCACCGACCAGTTAAAAGCGCAAGCGTGCTGACGAAGCTCTTCTTCCAGCTCGCTATCCTGGGCGGGATCGCAGCGTTCGGCATCGTGCCAGACAACATCCACATCACCCGAAATGGGTCGCTGGCCATAGCCGTGTAAGCTATCCCATACTGCGTCGCGCACAAACCCGGCGCCAATCCAGCCATCACTGAGTTTTAATGCCCGCACGGCGTAAAGGGCCTGCATCCTTATCGCGTCATCGGACAATAATCTCTGCAATGCCTCCTGATACTGCATAACTCCCCCAGTCAAAAAATGGCGCCCGGGTTCAGCAAGGCACCTCGGGTTTTAGCGACTCGCGGCCTCAATACGGGTCACAATATCTGAGGTACTGGTGACCTCAGCGAACTCATAGGCCATCGCCGTCAGTGAAATACGCTGGACCTCTGCGGCGCTGACCTCGCCAAAGCCCATGTCCGGATAGGGCATCGCCGCATTGGCATCGCTCAGGGCGATCATTTTGTATTCCCGGTGTACCCCGTCACGAATGGTGGTTTCACAGCACACGTTGGTCACCGTGCCGCAGACAATCAGGGTATCGATATCTTTCATGCGCAGGATCGCATCCAGATCGGTGTTGTGAAAGCCGCTGTAAAAAAGCTTGTCGACCACAATGTCACCCGCCTGCGGGGCAAGTTCGTCGATGATTTCGATAGCCGGATTGTCCCGCCCTAGCAACGCATTGACGTTGGGATAAAGATCCTGCATCCGCCCGGTATCACTCCCATCGCCCCTGACCACATGACGAAGATAAATCACCGGCATCCCCTGCTCGCGCATCAGCGCGCTCAGGGCGGAAATCTTACCGATAATATTGGCCGTGTCAGGCACATACAACCCCTCACCTTCGAGGCAAAAGACCTTTTGCATGTCGACAACGATAAGCGCAGTCCGGCCGGGGTTAATCGCCCATTTCACTTTTTTCATCATTTTACCGCTCCATTTTTTGCCAACACGCGCCTTTCACGCACCAGTACATTGATAATCAAATTCAGGAGGATCAGCAGGATCACCCCCATCATCATCGGCTGGGCAACAATGCCTTTCGCCGACTCCGGCAGTTGCTCAAGCACGCTGGCAGGCAGATACATGCTGCCCATCGAGAGAATAAACGCCGGTGCCGCCACGGCGAGATTCAGTTCATCCCAGTGCACACGGGCCATCATCTGAATACCGCTGATCGCGATAATGCCAAACAGGATTGAAGAGGCTGCGGAAAGCACCGGTCCCGGCAGGCTTGCAAGCAGCAAACCCACCTGCGGCAACAGCCCCAGCGCCAGTGCAATACCACCCGCCGTGAAGGTGACAAAGCGGCTGCCCACCCCGGAAACGCGAATAATGCCGACGTTCTCCGGGTAAGAGGTGGTGCCCAGGCCTCCTGCCGCCGCCCCTACCGCGCACCCCAGAAACTCGGTAAACAGCCCACGGTTCACCCGCTGGGTAGTCAGCGTTTGCCCACCCCAGTCCGCCAGCAGGGAATACATGCCCATCGCTTCCGCTGAGGCCTGTAAAAAGGCCAGCATCATCAGCAATACCACCGGCAATGAAACGCCAAAGCCGAAGGCAAAAAAGCCCGGCAGGGAGATAAATGGCATCTGGCTGAGATCCGGAAGCTGCCAGGGCGTCATCAGGCTAAAGGCCACAACCCCCACCACAATCCCCCACAGCAGCGCGCCGCGTTTGACCACTTCGTTACGTGTAAAAACCATGCAGCCAATAACCGTGATAACCGTAATCAGTGCCGCCAGCGCGCTGGTTGCCAGCGTACCGCCACTTGTGGTGCTGAACCAGCCAGCCGGGCCAATACTCGCCAGTTGCGCTCCAATTATCACCAGCAACGTGCCAAAGACGATCGGCGGCGAAATATAGCGGATAAGCAACCCCATGATCCCGAGTCGCTTGAGGGGAACGGAGAGCGCGGCAAAAATCAGCGCCGCCACGAACATCGAGCCGAAGGTTGTCCCAAGGCCAACAGAATGCGCTGAGCCAAGCACGGCGACCATAAATGCCGCTGTCGGCCCCTGCACCACCGGCAGGCGCAGTAAGCGCCCCGATTGCAGCATGGTGACAATGCCGGTCGTAAAGAAACAGGCCTGCACCATCATCCCGGTTTGCTGGCTGGTGAGATTAAGCGCGGAACCAATGATGACGGGGAAAACCCAGATACCGGTAAGCGCGAGAAGATGCTGCAACGCCAGCATAAGGGTTTGCGTGGGGGGCAGCTTTACGTCGATGCCGACGGATAATGTTTCTGATGTATTTACCATTTTGCTACCTGTCAAAAGATGCGATGAAAATGTGTTATGTTGGGAGCCATCTTTAACAGGCAATATTTATGCCGTACACTGAGCAATATTCGTTATAAAATTGATTAATAATGATTTATTTTTTAATTTATTATGATATTACTTGAAACATAAACCCGTTGCGCACCGCCGCGAGGCAACCTTTCCCCCTCTGCACCAGGATGGACTATGGAAGACGACGATTTGAATACCACTCACATCTGGCAGCGACCTGGCTTTCTTCTTCGTCGGCTTAACCAGATCCATCACGCCATTTTTAATGAGGCGCTGAACGGCAAAATTACCCCGTTGCAGTATGGTCTGTTAACGGTTCTCAGCACGCAGGACGGGCTGGATCAGACGGCGATTACCGTTGAGCTTGGGGCAGATCGCACCACGCTTGCCGCCACCATCGAGCTGCTGGAAAAACGTGGGCTGGTTAAGCGGGATACCCACTACAGCGATAAAAGACGCAAGGTGGTCAATATCACCCTCAAAGGTAAGCGCCTGCTGGAAAAGACGCAGCTGCAAATGCATGATGCCCAGCTGCGCTTACTCGCCCCGCTGCCGCCTGAGGCGCGACGCCAGTTTGTTGAGATGATGAAAGTGCTGGTTGAAGGGAATAACCATATTACCAGCGTCCCGGTAAAGCATTTCGAGTAGTAGTCCGCAGACGCCGTTATCCGACTGGCAACCCGGCCACACTGGCTTCGTCATACGCCTGCTGGGCTGCCGACATCGCATCCATATTATCTTCCACCCACAGCGTCAGCAGCGAAACGGTTTGCGTCAGCGTCTGCCCCAACGGCGATAAGCGGTATTCCACAGTCACCGGCACGGTAGGGAAAATTTGCCGCGAAATCAGCCCGTCACGCTCCAGTTTGCGCAGAGTCTGAGTCAACATCTTCTGCGTTATGCCACGAATACTGCGGCGCAGGTGGTTAAAGCGGTGCGGCTCCTTTTCCAGGCATCCCAGCACCAGTAACGCCCACTTGTCGGCAAGCCTTGCCAGCACGTCCCGCGTCGGGCAGCGATCATCGTAAATGTTATAGGGTATTTGCTGATTATTCATAACGATAGTTACTCTTCCTGGGTTTCCTCGAGGATACTTAGCAGCTTTCAGGTGCCTTCTTTCGTGGCTGGGCGATAGCGTGTATAACTCGCATCAGGTATCTATTTGATACTAAGGCGCTCCGAATGGCAAAGTGTTTACCACGCTTTTGCATCACCAGGCTTGCCGCGCTTACAACACCTGTTTCCTTGCGGCGTCGCATCCACTTTCGTCGTAAGGGTAAAAATAAGAAGAGGCTGTTCCGTGTTAACTAAATTTGATGAAGCGTTCACCCGTTATACCCACCACCCTGATTTTGGTCGCTTATTGCTGCGACTGACTTTTGGCATCCTGATGCTGTTTCACGGGGTGGCAAAAGTCAGCCACGGCGTCGACTGGATCTCAGCGATGCTCGAAGCCAAAGGGTTACCGGGCTTTATCGCCCAGGGGGTGTATATCGGGGAGATAGTCACGCCTGTTCTGATAATTATCGGCTGGCTGACCCGTCCGGCAGCCTTTATTTATGCGTTCAATATTCTGGTGGCGACCCTGCTGGTCGGCACGGGTAAATTCTTCACGCTGACCAATGTCGGCGCGTGGGGACTGGAAAGTGAAGCGCTCTATTTCCTCGGCGGCCTGTGCATCATGTTGCTGGGTGCCGGAAAATACAGCGTATCAGGTAATAAACACTAAACCATTCATTATCGAGGGAATACAGATGAGTAGTGCTGTCGTTTATTTTTCAGGCTACGGCCACACATCTCTGGTGGCGGAAAACGTGGCTGCGGGAGCCAAAGCTAAACTGATCGCTATCGATGAAAACGGCGAGATTGGTGAGCAGGACTGGCAGACGCTGAATGATGCCAAAGCGATCATTTTCGGTGCCCCAACCTATATGGGCGGCGCGCCATGGCAGTTCAAAAAGTTCGCTGACGCCACCTCAAAAGCGTGGTTTACCCGTGCCTGGCAGGACAAAATCTTCGCCGGTTTCAGCAACAGCGCCAGCCTGAACGGTGACAAACAGGTCACCCTGCAGTACCTGCAAACGCTGGCCTCTCAGCACGGCGGTCTGTGGGTGAGCCTGGGTCTGCCTCCGGCGAATACCCTGGCCGCAACCCGTGAGGATCTCAATAACCTCGGCGGCTCGGTCGGTCTGCTGGTGCAATCGCCTTCAGACGCCGGGGCAGACAAAATCCCGGCAGGCGATCTGGCGACTGCCAGCAAATTCGGCGAACGTGTCGCCGCTATTGCCGCGCGCTTTAACTAATAACCGCCTGTATTTTGCACGCTACACAACGGGTCAGCGCTCTGACCCGTTTTTTTATACTGACTTTGGGATAACACGCTGCTGAATACGTTTTTCTCGCCGACCGCCCGTTGCCGCGTACGCTGGATGGAGCTGCCCGGCTACGGCTACAGCGAAAAACCCACGCAGTACAGCTACGCCATTGAAGCCGCGCAGCACCTGGCAGGCTCACTGAGTGGATTAGTGGTCTCCGAACCGAACTTTCATCCCGGCGGGGGATTTTTTAGTCAACAGATAGTGCGCGTAAGCGAAGATGAATGGCTTTTGTCAGCGAAATACTTAAGAGAGTAAGCCGCTGGCAGCGCAGCGGCTTAAAACCGGGCTAACGGTAGACGATACCGCCGTCAATCAGGATAGCCTGACCGGTCACATAATCAGAGTCCGGTCCTGCCAGATAAGAGACCAAGCTTGCCACATCGTCCGGCGTCTCGGCGCGACCCAGCGCAATGCCTTCAACATATTTTTTGTAGGTTTCCCCGACTGGCGCACCCGTAATATCTGAGAAACGCTGATCGATTTCAGTCCACATACCGGTACCCACAATGCCCGGGCAGTAGGCATTCACGGTGATCCCGCGGCTGGCGTACTCTTTGGCTGCGGCCTGGGTCAGCGCCCGCACGGCAAATTTGGTGGCGGAGTAAATCCCCAGCATCGCAAAGCCGTCATGCCCGGCAATGGAGCATGCGTTGATAATCTTGCCTTTTTGTTTGCGTTCTTCGAATTTCTTCGCCGCCGCCTGAATCCCCCACAGGGTGCCCTGGACGTTGATGCGCATAATGCGATCCACCTCTTCCTGGGTCACGTCGGACAGCGGCTGCACCTGGGCAATACCGGCGTTGTTCACGATGATGTCAAAGCCACCCAACTGGCGTTCTGCCTCGGCAATAGCCTCATAAACCTGTTCACGATCGGAGATATCAGCGACGAAGGTGGCGGCTTTGCGCCCTAAAGCTCTGACCTCAGCGGCGACGGATTCCAGCGCCTCGGCTTTCATATCCACCAGCATGATTGATGCGCCGTCTTTTGCCAGACGCAGCGCAATACCGCGCCCAATTCCCTGACCCGCACCTGTTACCAGCGCAACTTTATTTTCAATAGCCATACTCTTTTCACCTCATCCTGATAGAAAAACTCACCACCTGAACGCCAGTGGCTTATGTGGATTTACAGTAGCGCCCGCCAGGGGTGTGGCCTACCCCCTCTGATGGGGGGGTGAGCACTCAGGGTGAAATGTTATGGGCCTGTAAAGCTGGTTCCGCTTCGTCTCCTTTTGTACACTCAGGGAAAGCGATAATAACGAGGTCATGGCTGTATGGCTTTTTTGTCCCCTGCTGATCATTTACCCACCGAAAACCTTACCGAAGAACCCTTTCGTTTTACGCGCAAGCTGCCGCTGATCCTGACCAAGCTCACGCCCCCCAGAACGCCCGGCGCCTTGTTGCAACGCGATCGTCTGCTCACCCTGCTCGATACGGCAACCTCCGGTAGCCTGGCGCTGGTCCGTGCAGCCGCCGGTTTCGGCAAAACCACGCTGCTGGCCCAGTGGTATCGCCATCGTCAGCAACAGGGAGACGCGCTGGCCTGGCTCAGCCTTGAAGAACATGACAGCGATCCCGAACTCTTTATGCGCTATCTGCTGGCGGCGCTGCGCCCATTCTGCACGGAGCTTTGCGAGACATATACCCGCTCGCCCGAGCGTTCCCGCAGCGAGGATTTTTCGCTGTTCCTGGTGGAGTTAACCAACGCCTTACACCTCAGCCCGCACCCGGTGTACCTGATCCTTGATGACTATCACACCCTTCGTGACCCGGAGATCCATGCGGGCATCAGTTGGCTTCTCCACCATGCCCCGGCCTCGCTGCGGCTGATTATTGGCAGCCGTACGCAACCCCCTCTGGCGCTGGGCCGCCTGCAAATTCAGGAGCAGTATCTTGAAATTGACGACAAACAGCTGCGCTTTACCGAAAGTGAAGCTCAGGCTTATTTCGCCCAGTCGGCAACGGCAACCGTCAAAAAACAGGATATCCCGCAGTTAATGGCCCTGACGGAGGGCTGGGTCGCTGGGATGAAAATTGCCAGTCTGGCCCCGGCTAGCCGCGAAGCGGGGCCACGACTGGCGGGCGATCTGCGCGCCGGTTCACGCTCCATCGCCCGTTATCTGGACGAGGTCATCGTTGCCCCGCTGCCGCCGGCGGTGCTGCAGTTTCTGATGCTGACCTCAGTGCTTAATCGTCTGCACCCGGATTTATGTGACGCCGTCACAAATGAGAGCAACGGCAAAGCGATGCTCGCCTGGGTCGGGCAACACAATCTGTTTCTCAGCGCGCTGGATGAAGGCGGCTTCTGGTTTCGCTATCATCCGCTGATGCGCGATGCGCTCTGGCAGCGTTTGCAGCACCACGAGAATGTTGATATTCGCCTGTTGCATGAGCGCGCGGGGAACTGGTTTGCCGCTCAACAGCTCTGGGCTGAAGCCATCCGCCACGCGCTGGCCGCCGGGAAATCGGTGACCCGCCATGCCGAAGCGGGCGCCCAGTCGCTGGCCGAGGAAGGCGATATTGACACCATGGTGCGCTGGATCCGCTACCTGCCCGCCACGCCCGATCCTTCCCGTACCGAGCTTCAGCTCAATCTGGCCTGGGCGCTGGCCCACCACTTTCGTTTTCACGACGCCCGTCAGTTGCTTGATGCTATTGATGCGATGGTGGCCGTCCAGCCCACCAGGCTGGCCCATTCCACATGGGTAAAACAGCGGGTGGTGCGGGCAATCTGTGAAGCCTTTGCCGATAACATTATCGGCAGCATCGCTATCGTCGAGCCCCTGCTTGGCGAAGTCCCCTGCGGGGATGACTGGGTGGATGGCCTGGTGTGCAATATCCTCAGCTATTGCCATCTGGCGCTCAGACGCCCTCAGCAGGCGCTGGATGTGCAGCAGCGTTTCCCGGCCATTCTGGCAAAAAATCGCAATATGTTTATTGAGGTGTACCGGGCGTTTGTCCTGGCCCTCGGAGTCCTGCGCCAGGGGAATCTGCATGAAGCGCAGCGTCTGGCCACCCAGGCGTTACACTCTGCCGAACAGCAGACCGGCACCCACACCAGCAGCGGGGCCACCCTCGCCCCGCTGCTGGCCGCCATTGCTCAGGCGCAGGGCGACAGCGGCCGGGCCTGCGCCCTGTTAACCCCGCGCACTGGCATGATTGATGATTTTTGTCCGCCGGATGGCCTGAGTCTCTGTTACCAGGTGCTGGCGCAGCAGGCCCAACAAAATGGTCAGTATGATGACGCCCAGCAATTGTTAATCCACGCCGGGCAACTTGCGCTTCAGCGTGGATGGCGACGGGCGAGGATAACTCTGCTCGCTGAACGCGTCACCCTGAGCCTTGACGCCGGGGCTAGCCTCAAGGCCCGCCAGTTATTCAGCGAGTTACAGCAACTGGCGGGAGCCGAAAGCTGGCATACGGTTAGCTGTGAAAGCCGTTTACTGCTGGCTAACGGCAAACCCAAAATGGCGGCGACAAGGCTTGAGGCCGTTATCGCCGAACATGAGTCCTGTGGCGAATATTTGCCAGCCCTGAATAGCCGGTTATTACAGGCCGTGGCGCTGTGGCAGGCGGGCGAAGCAATGAAGGCGGCCGCCGCCTGCAAACCGGCACTGGCCCATGCCGTGGAGCAACATCTTCGCCAGAGCCTGCTGGATGCCGGCCCTTCTCTGCAGGCGCTGCTGGCGTTTATGCGCAGCCAGTATTCCGGCGATGAGCCGCTTATCCGCGCGATCGCCGGAGCGGAAAGCCTGCTGGGCGTCAGTTCGCCGCCAGCCAGCGCCCCGCTGCGGCTGACTGAACGTGAACAACAAACCCTGCGCCTCATCGCCGAGGGTAACTCCAATAAAAGTATCGCCCGCACGCTCGGCATTTCAGTGGAAACCGTCAAATGGCACCTGAAACAGCTGTATGAAAAGCTTGAGGTCGGCGGGCGCATCCAGGCCGTTAACCAGGCAAGAAAATGGGGATGGCTGAATTAAAGCGGGCGGTTTTTGCTGGTGCAGGCGCACAGCGCCACGCAGACTCCCACCAGCGCCGGGACGCACAACACATGAAACACGCTCTGCCAGTGCTCCAGCCCGCTCTCAAGACCAGGCAATACAGAGATAACCGCCAGCATCATTGCCCCGGCCGTGTACTGGGTCGTGACGATCATCGCGCTGGCCCGCCCCTGCAGCGCAACGGGCGTGGCCGTCAGCCCGATGGCAAACATCGCAGGATAAATCACGCCATGACCGAGGCCGCTGAGGGCAATCCCCAGAATAAAGCGCACCGACAGAGGCTCGCTCAGGGAGACAGAAATCAGCCATAATCCCACTGCCGCTGCGGCAAATCCGCCCATCAGGAGCCTTGCGCTGGCAAACCTGGCACTCAGCCAGCTAAACAGCCCGTTACCCGCCACAATCAGCAGCGCCAGTGGGGTGAACAACAGCCCGGTCGTAATGGCATCAAGGTGGAGAGTCTGTTGCCATAGCAGCGTCATGGCATAAAACTGACTGCCGACGCTGGCCATATAACAGGCGCTGCTGAGCCAGCCGCTTTGCAAGCCGGGTAATGTCCGAAGACGGCGTGACCACAGCGGATTAGCTGCAAAGCGTTCATGCAAAATAAACAGAAGCAGCATCGCCAGCGCGAGTCGATTTGCAAGAAAATCGTGCATCCCGGTTTCGGCATACCGCATCATTGCCCAGACCAGCGAGCCTGTTGCCGCGCAGCCGAGTACTGCGCCAAAGCCGGTGCTATGTTGCTGCCCCTCAGGCGCGATAAGCGGAAAATCATAACGAACCCGCCAGAGTGCAATAAGGCCCGGAAGCAGATTGATAAAAAAGATCGCCCGCCAGTTGAATGCCGCCAGTACGCCACCCAGCATAACGCCTGCTACCAGCCCCAGTGCGCCTGTCGCTCCCCATATGGCCAGCGCGCGTCGGTGTGCCTCTCCCTGATAGCGTTGGGCCATCAGCGCGAGTACGGCGGGTTGCAGCAAAGCAGCAGCCACACCCTGCCCGCCCCTGGCAAGCAACAGCAAGGCTCCATTTTGCGCCAGCCCGCCCAGTGCCGACGCAAGGACAAAAAGCGCCATTCCGGCGCTGAACACCCGGCGAGCGCCCAGCCGATCGCACAGACTTCCGCCGAACAGCAGCAGCGCCGCAAAGGTGAGACCATAGAGTGAAACCACCCATTGCATCGTTCCTGCGCCAAGGTGCAGATCCTGCGCAAGCGTAGGGAGCGCCACATAGACAATGGCGTAATCCACCGCTATCAGCGCCTGGGCGATGCCCGGCACCAGCAGGGCAAGTGGGCGTGTAGTGAGTGAGGTGGGCGTCAGGTTAATTTGCGTCATCGGGCTTCCTGTCAGTCAGGATATGATGAATAATCCTCATGGATTATTTTCAGTCATAAAAGCCTATGCCATGGCAGACGAAGTAATCAAAATCATAGTTTTCACCTTAAGATGAGCTGAATTCATCCATGAAATTACGCCGCTTACCGCCGCTTGTTGCTATCCGGGCCTTTGATGCCGTTGCCCGCAACGCCAGTTTTAAGCTGGCCGCCGAAGAAATCGGCGTCACCCCTACGGCCATCAGCCATCAAATTCGTCAGCTTGAAGAGACGCTGAATCAGCGCCTGTTTTCCCGCTCGGCCCGCGCCGTGGCGCTCACCCCGGCAGGTGAGATCCTGTTTCGCGCTTCAGGCAATATGTTTGCCACTCTGCGTGACGCCATTGAGCAGATTGATAATCCTGCGCCGCCAGATGCGCTGACGCTCACCACCACCTCCAATTTTCTGACCAACTGGCTGGTTCCCCGCTTGCCGGCGCTGCATCAGGTTTTACCCGCACTGGAGTTACGCCTGCACAGCAGTACCGGGCTTGTGGATTTGCACGGCCCGTTAGCCGATTGCGCCATTCGCTACAGCATGCATGCGGACAACAGCCTGGACAGTACTTTGCTCTGGCATGACCGCTTTGTGCTGGTCGCCAGCCCGTCACTCAAACTGCAGGCTCCAGAGGATCTGCTGGGCATAACCCTGTTTCATATTGAAAACCGCCATATTCCCACTCCGGAGCCGGACTGGGATCACTGGAAGGCGGCCTTTGGCCCTTCAAATCTGGCGACCGGGACGGGGATCCGTTTTGATGATGAGACGCACGCCATTCAGGCGGCGATTGCCGGGCAGGGAGTATTGCTGGCCAGTGAATTACTTATTCAGCACCCACTGGCCCAGGGGCTATTGCACATCGCCTTACCGGGTACGCTTCCCGGCGGTCATTACTACTTTGTGACCAGCCCGGAGAAGGCTGGTCGTGAGCATATACAGCAATTCAGGGACTGGCTTATTCAGCAGTTCAGATAGGTGACAGTGTAACTGAAATTAATCAGGATTAACCAGGATAAGCGGTTTGCCGCTGAACTGGCGGTGGCGCAAACCTTCCAAAAGCTGCGGGAGACGGGAGAAATCGTCCATCACTCTGTCCATCGGCTTCAGTTGCTGATTTGCCAGCGCAATCAGCTTCTGTTCACCTGTCCGGGTGAGTCGCTGCCAGGCTTCGTCATCGCCAAAGGCATGCAGCGCACCCAGCGCCACTTCGTGCAGGGACAGCGTGCGCCCGAAAGGAGCGTTGGGCCAGTGCTCCAGCCGCCCCTGAATACTGACGATATGCCCGTTAGCCATCAGGGCCGGAGTAAGGCGGGTTGCATGCTCTTCATCAACGCTGTCAATCACGCCATAGAAGCGGTTAACCTCGCTCTCTGGCAGCGTCGCCCCTGCCGCCAGCGCCCCGGGAATGCAGCGGTTCACGCCCATGTCACGCAGGCGATCCCAGTGCCGGGCGTTGCACATCGCGGTCACGCTGAAGCCTGCGGCAACGGCGAACTGCACCAGATAATGACCCACCGCGCCGCCTGCGCCGCTAATCAGCAGGGGTGCAGCCTGGCGCGGGGGTAATTTTTCCAGCGCCTGCCAGGCCGTCAGCCCCGGGCAGGGAAAACTGGCGGCGGTGGCAAAATCAAGCGCATCCGGAACAGACATCAACACCCGGTGAGCAACCGGGGTGTATTCGGCGAAACTGCCCGGCCTGTTCAGGCTCTGGTGATAACAAACGCGCTGACCCAGCCAGCGTTGCGGCGCCTCATCCCCCACCGCGATAACCGTTCCTGCGCCGTCGACGCCGGGAACATGGCCCGGCGTCCAGTTGACCAGACCCGGAGTCAGTACCTTCCAGTCCACCGGATTAAGCGCAATCACTTCATTGCGCACTAATACGTCGTGCGATCCGAGGGCCGGTAAGTCGATGCGTTCGCAGGTTAGCTGCAACGGCTCTGCACTGCCATGCCAGACCCAGGCGCGGTGCGTGCCGCGCTCAGACGCTGTTCCATTCATCTGCTGCTCCTTTTTCAGTTAACGATTCGCCTCACGCACTGCGCTCACCAGACCATCAAGCCACTGCTGGTGCCCGTTAATCATTGGGTTCGGTTTGGTCTGCGCCAGCGCCTGCGCGGGTTTTCCTTTCTGGGTTTCCTGAGTCAGAATGCGCACCCGGCTCTGGGGCAGATCCTCAATAAGCCATGCATGGTGCACATCTAGGCGGTCATCAGCCCCCTCTTCTCCGGCCCAGCCGTGCCAGGCCACACGCCCGGGTTGCCCCTCTTTAGGCGCAACAAACTCGGTACAACGGGCTTCAACCGGGAAACCAAAGGTTTCAAAGTAGAAGCCTACACCTTCCGCCAGCTCCGGGCCCTTGCAATCATAAAAACGGGCGTTGGCGGAATTAGCATAATAGGTCGGCCAGAGGGAGGGATGACTTAACAAAGGCCAGATCTGAGCGGCGCTGATGCCCGCCACAATGACTTCATTGGAGGCAAAATTGTCAGTAAAACCCGGCAGATAATCCTGCGGCCAGATAATCTCGTTCATGGGTGAGTCCTTAATCGTTAAAGCGTTTTGCTTGCAACAACGATAAAAAAGCGGCAGAAATAAGACAAATAACACTCGAGAATAGAACCCATAACTATGCGTGATATCAAAACCCTGGATCTCAACCTGCTGCGCACCCTCGATGCCCTGCTGGATGAGCGTAGCGTGACCCGTGCGGCTTTGCGTTTAGGCTTTACCCAGCCTGCGGTCAGCGGCATGCTCACCCGGCTGCGGGAAAGCTTTGACGATCCGCTGTTTGTCCGCAGCCAGCGCGGCATCGTGCCCACGCTGCGGGCGCTGGAGCTGGCGGGTCCGGTAAAGCAGATCCTGACGGATGTGGACGCGTTATTACAGCCGGTGGCTTTCGATCCGTTACACGCCCGTTTTACCCTCTCTATTGCCGCCACCGACTACGCATTACAGACCCTGGTGTTGCCCTTTATGGCCCGGCTTCGCATCCATGCTCCTGGAATACGGGTTGCCATTCGCCCGGTGGATGATGATCGAATACAGGCTCAGTTTGAGCAGGGCCTCCTTGACCTGGCTCTGATGACGCCCGAAAGCGCCCTGCCGGATCTTCATGCCCGCCGCCTGTTTGACGAAACCTACGTCTGCGCCCTGCGCGCCGATCACCCGGATGCCCAAAGCCCGGTACTTTCCCTCGACCGTTTTTGCGCCCTTGACCATGCGCTGGTCTCGTTTGCCGGGGAGCGATTCTGGGGGGTTGCCGATGACGCGCTGGCGAAAATTGGCCGCGAACGGCATGTTGCCCTGACGCTCACCAGTTTTCTCGCCTTAGCCGGTTTATTGCGTACCACCGATCTGCTGGCGGTATTACCCCGTCGTCTGGTGGCGAAGAGCGACGGACTTGTGGCGCTGGAGCCGCCGGTGGAGATCCCCGGTTTTACCAAGCTTGCAGTGTGGCACGAACGTACCCACCGCGATCCAGGCCATCGCTGGGTGCGAGCGCTGTTATTTGAAAGCGTGGGGGAAAGCCTGAGCTGACGGAGTGATGTAGCCTGAAACGGCTGCCCAGGGCGGGCAGCCTCGTAGCGCGCTTTCTCTTACCGGCTGCGCAGCTGTTGATTAAAAAATTCCAGCGCTATCTGTTTGGTCTGCAGCTGGAAAAATTCAGGCGTGCCATGGCCCCCGTTTTTGACGACATACAGATCCACGCGGTCTTCAAGCCCGGCGTGGCAAATATCGTTATAGGTATCTTCACTTATCGCCAGCGGCACCAGCGGATCGTTATCGCCATGCATAATCAGGATCGGCGCCATATCCTTGTTAATAAAATACTTCACGCAGGCTTCTTTCGCGCGCTCTTTCATGGTGGCAGGATCGCCTCCCAGCAACGCCCCGGCGTGAGTTTCTTCAATCTTTTTCCAGCGATGATTGGGATTACGCATCTCAACTTCATCGTTTTCCATCAGGGTGACCAAATCACCCGGACCAAAGAGATCGTAAGCCGCCTGCACATTTGAGGAGAATCCTGCCCATTCGCTGGTGTCGTAACCTGAGGTATTCATCGCCGCCATCAGGCTTAAATGCCCGCCCGCAGAGCGCCCCATCACGCCTATTTTCTGCGGATCAATATCATATTCCTCCGCATGGGCGCGCAGGAAACGCAGTGCGGTTTTAACGTCTTTTAATTGCTCAGGATAATGCGCCTGGTGGCTACCACGGTAATACATTGAAGCCACAATGTAGCCTGCTTCCACAAGATACTGCACCTCTGCCACCATCAGATTCTTGTCGACGCCGCGAAATCCGCCACCCGGGATCCACAGAATTGTTGGGCGGGCTGCCCTTTTCGCTTCCTGGTACTGTTCTCCGGCTGCCGCTTTCATTTCACTGTTGCCATTCTGCGACATAATCGACATTTTCAGCTCCAGCGAATTCCCCTGTAGATCCTTTGCATGGGAATAAACGATGTTATCGATAAAGTTAATGCTTTCGCGTGCTCTGCCGGGATCAATAAAATATTTCATCTACACTTTCCTTCGGTTAATGTTTTGATTTTCATAGCGACAAACGGATTAATTAGCCATCATTGTGAGCAGGTCATCACGTTTTTTATCGAGGTATCGTGACCACGCTTTGCTGTCAATAAAGGGATTTCGGCTCGGATCTGCAAGCATCTGCTGGCGTTTAGCTAACAAATCAATATTTACGGTATGATTAGCCATAAAAATATCAACGGGTTCATTACGTACCTTTTCAAGTGAGCGGAGATAGTGGTGACGCATATTGAGCTCAGGGTCGCCATACTCTTCAAGAAATGCTTTGTGCAGGGTGTTAAAACCAAACCCGCCATAATAGCCAACGCGGCGGGCGGTATAGCCATCGGTTATATCAAAAAAGCAGGCGATACAGCCTTCGGTATGTCCGGGAACCAACACAAAACGTACAGGAAGTTCGCCGAAGTGGATCACATCGCCATCATTTATCTCGACGTCAATTTCACATAATTCATCTTCGGTACTGGCGCCATCCTGAATAAAGACAAATTCGGGTTTGCTTCTGAACATTTCGGCATCCGGCGCGCCAAGGTAAATTTTTGTCCCAAACATGCTTTTGAAAAAATTCGCCGCACCAATATGATCGACATGAGCATGGGATAACACCAGCCACCGCACATTAGCCGGATTAAACCCTGCCTCCCAGATAGCCTGGACAAGCATCGCCGTCGCTCCGGTGTTGCCTGCATCAAATAAAATCAGGCCATTGCCTGTATCAACAATATGGGCACAAACCCAGTTATCGCCGACATAATATAAATTACCGTAAATCTGAAACGGGCTGACATAACGACTTTCCTGGTTAACCCAGTACTTACCCATTAACTCGCCCTTCTTCGCCTCTTTACGCCTGAGAAATGCCTGATAGTCACTTTTCGCACTCATAATACTGTTCTCCTCGGCCAGCAGGGTTATTCTTTGACCGGTTGTTGGGTTAAGGGCTGGTGTATCTCCTGCTGCGGACTGGCCTCAATACGTTTAATTGGGCCGACGATCACCAGATAGCTGAATAAAGCGAGTAGCGCGTGCGCGGATACAAAAATAAGCGCCCAGGTAAAACTACCGGTATAGCTGACGATATAGCCAATCACGATGGGGGTAACAATGGTGGAGACATTACCGAAGGCGTTAAAAATACCGCCCGCGGTACCGATGATCTCTTTCGGGGCCACGTCCGTCAGGATCACCCAGCCGAGTGTTGAGCAGCCTTTGCCAAAATACGCAAGAGTCATCAGAGCCACCACCAGCGTGATGGAATCAACGTAGTTGCAGAAAAACATGGAAAACGAACACAACATACCAATGTAGATCGGTGTTTTTCTGGAAATGGTCAGCGACGAGGTTCTGCGCATCAGATAATCGGAGAGCGCACCGCTGGAAAGCCCGCCAATAAAGGCGCCGAACGCCGGGATCGCCACCAGAACGCCGGTCGCTTTAATATCAATCCCACGTTCCGACATCAGATACATCGGGAACCAGGAGAGGAAGAAAAATGCCAGACAGTTAAAGCAGTACTGGCTGATAAAAATACCAATCGTCTGCCTGTTGGTGACGAAAGCTTTTAGCTCCCGCCAGGAGACCGTTTTCTGCGCTTTACCTTCTTTCTTTTTCAGATCCATATCCGGCAAACCGCCGCCTTCCCGAATGTAATCAATTTCGGCCTGATTGACCTTCGGATGATGCGCGGGCGCCGGTGTCGAGCGATAAAACAGCCAGGCGACCAGCAGCTCCAGCACACCGATAACAAAGAACAATTGCTGGAAGCTGTACTCACTGACAAACCAGGCAAAGAAGGGAACAAAGGCAAATACCGCCATATACTGCGCCGCCCCGGCAAGGCTCCCGGCAAATCCTTTCTCTTTCAGCGGGCACCAGGTGGTAATCACCCGGATAAACGCAGGCACCCCTGGGGTTTCCAGAAACCCGATCACCCCACGCAGAATACAGAATGAGATAAGCACCCACAGCCCGGAGTAAAAGGTGATAAAGCCCTGCAAAATGTTAACGATGGCCATCCCCACAAACGCCAGGGTGACAATTTTGCGTGAGCCAAACTTGTCCAGCAGCCAGCCGCCAGGGCATCTGATGAAGATCAGTTGCCGCAAGCAGCTTTTTTCTGTTCGACTACAGCGATATTAAGTTACATTTCCATCCTGAAATCCATTAAAGGCAGTCGTTACATTTCTCTCTGAGAATAATTAAGTCCGGTAAACCCCCGGCTTTGCCGGGGGACTCCGAAAGGTTTGACCTTTAAGTCAGTCGCGCGAAT
>NZ_CBFFRJ010000105.1:0-18515 GCF_965644225.1 Phytobacter sp. V91
CTGCGGGATAAGTGCGCCTTAAAAACGGCTTTCAGGTTAAAAACCCGCCGAAAACCGTATTTTATTGCCATGATTTCCCCGACAACACACCATCACTGCGTTTCGGGATCCTGTGTTCATGGTCAGTGAGTTTTTAAAACGTTTTTCCAGATTCCTAACCATGAACGGTATCCACGTCTCCCCCACCTTTATGGTCAATGGTCTGGTGCAGGCCGATCTGGGGAGCGGCGACGACATCAGCGCCTGGGCGGCGCGCATTCTGGCCTGAGGGTCCGGTTTGCATAACGGGCTGGGTAAATAGCGCCCCGCCTGACGACTGCTACACTGCTTCAACACCTTAACGAAAAGGCAGGTCAACATGTCAGATACCAACTATCAGCCACCGAAAGTCTGGACGTGGGATAAGTCCGGCGGCGGCGCGTTTGCCAATATCAACCGCCCAATTTCCGGCGCAACCCATGAGAAAGCGCTGCCGGTAGGTAAACACCCGCTGCAACTCTATTCGCTGGGGACGCCAAACGGGCAGAAAGTCACGATTATGCTGGAAGAATTACTGGAAAGCGGCGTGAAAGAAGCTGAGTACGATGCCTGGCTTATTCGCATTGGCGAAGGCGATCAATTCTCCAGCGGCTTTGTGGATGTCAACCCGAACTCCAAAATTCCGGCCCTGCGTGATAACAGCACCACCCCGCCGACCCGGGTATTTGAATCGGGGGCGATCCTGGTCTATCTCGCGGAGAAATTCGGTCACTTCCTGCCAAAAGATCTGGCCGGACGTACCGAAACCCTGAACTGGTTGTTCTGGCTGCAGGGCTCGGCCCCGTTCCTCGGCGGCGGCTTTGGTCACTTCTATCACTATGCTCCGGTCAAAATCGAGTACGCCATCAACCGCTTTACGATGGAAGCGAAACGCCAGCTGGATGTGCTCGATAAGCAACTGGCCGGGCATAAATTTGTTGCCGGTGACGAATACACCATTGCTGATATGGCTATCTGGCCGTGGTACGGCAATGTGGTGCTGGGTAATGTTTACGATGCCGATACCTTCCTGGAAGCCAGCGGCTACCCCCATGTGCTGCGCTGGGCCAAAGAGGTGGCGGCACGCCCTGCCGTGAAGCGCGGTCGGATGGTCAATCGTACTTTTGGCGAACCGAGCGAACAGCTGCATGAACGCCACGATGCCGCTGACTTCGAGACCCAAACCGAAGATAAGCGCAACGCTTAAACTTTCTCTCCCGGGTGGACAAACGCCCGGGAGCCTTTCTCTCTCCGTTCTCTGCGACTGTTTTTTTCACACCATATTTACATCCCTGAAATAACTGGTAAGAATGCCTTTTATTTATCCATATTCACGGCAAATGTCTGAAAACGCGCTAAAACAGCAGATCCTGAATCTGAAAAAGCATAACGCACGCCTGGTGCGAATAGCGCGTGACGCCCGCAGCAAGCTCAGCGCGGCGCTGGACGGCACCGGCCTTTGCCTGTGGCAGCTTGATATTCCCAGCGGAAAACTGATTATTTTCAATCGCCGATGGGGGTCGATGCTGGGCTATCAACCTAAAGAACTGAGCGCCCATTTCGATGTCTGGCGCGAACACCTTCATGTGGATGACAGAGCCCGCGTTCTGGATGCTTTTTATGGTCATCTGGAGGGAAAAACCCCGTTCTATGAAGCATTGCATCGCATGCAGCATAAGAATGGCACCGTCACCTGGGTGCTGGACAGGGGTCGGGTCAGCCAGTGGGATGAACAGGGTAAGCCGCTAAAAGTCACCGGCACCCACATCGACATGACCAAAGAGAAGCAGTATGAAGAGCAGCTTTCGGTTCTGGCGAATCATGACCCGCTGACCGGGCTGGCAAACCGTCATGCCCTGCTCAAACATTTCGATGAGCTAAAAGAGAGCGGCCCGCTGTGCGTCGCTTTTATCGATCTTGATGATTTTAAAGTGGTAAACGACACGTTAGGCCATCGCAGCGGGGATGAGTTACTGATCCAGTTAAGCTTGCGCCTGCGCGAGGCCTGCCCGGAAGGGACGGTGGTTGGGCGACTGGGCGGGGATGAGTTTGTTTTGCTATTACCTTTCGCGATCAACAGCCTGCTTATCAACAGCGCGGCGCATAACTGTTTACATGCCGCACTGATGCCCTTTGAGCTGGATAATGGCGATGCAACGGTTGGGGCTTCGATAGGCATTGACGAAGTTCAGCGCCATGATGATTTCGTCAATGCCCTCAGGCGCGCCGATATGGCGATGTACCAGATTAAACACTCAGGCAAAAACGGTGCAGCCGTAGGTGATTCGGTGCTCTCTGTCCCTCCCAGAGAGAGGCTGACGCCATGAAAACTGACCGTCAGCAGGCGCTGTTACAGCTCCTCTCTGCGCACGAGACGCTGACCACTGAGGCACTGGCCACGCAACTTTTAGTCAGTAAAGAGACCATTCGCCGGGATCTAAAAGCCCTGCAAAGCGCGGGAAAAATCGTGCGCCGTCACGGTCGGGCCCGATGCTTACACAGTGCCCATAATGACAGCGCAGAACCTTTTTATACCCGCCTGAAAAGCCACTACGCGGACAAAGCGGATATCGCCCGTCATGCGCTGAACTGGCTGGAAGCCGGAATGACGCTGGCGCTGGATGCCAGTTCGACCTGTTTTCACCTGGCAAAACAGCTGCCGGATATCCCGCTGACGCTGTTTACCAACAGCGTGCCGGTCTGCCAGGAGATGGGCCGACGTTCGCATATCACCCTTATCTGTTCCGGCGGTATTCTGGATCGCAGCTCCCGCAGCTACGTCAACCCGGCGCTCCCCACCCTGCTGAAGTCGCTGGAGATCGATCTGTTTATCTTTTCCTGTGAAGGGGTCGATGCAAAGGGCGAAATGTGGGATTCAACAGACAATAACGCCCGCTTTAAGGCCCAGCTGCTGCGCCGGGCGCACCAGTCCCTGCTGTTGATAGATAAAAGTAAGTTTTACCGCGCCGGAGAAGCGCGGATTGGGGATCTTTCACTGGTGACTCAGATGGTGACAGATGTAAAACCGACGCTGCTTCAGCGTTGAGGTTCGGTAAAGTCCAGCTCCAGATCCTGTAACGCTTCAAGCGTAGCGCGCGCTTCGGCTTCATCCACAAGACTCATGGCAAAACCCACATGCACCAGCACCCACTGCCCCAGCAGCGTAGCGGGATCTTCTTCACACACCAGCATGATATTCACCTCCCGGCGTATGCCGCACACATCCACCTGCGCCAGATGATGAATACTTTCCCCTACGCCGACAACCAGGCCGGGAACCCCAATACACATAGCTACTCCTGCTGAATTTCGATGCTTTTAATCTGCATATCAATATTGATTTGCGGCTGTAATGCCGGGCTTTGGCAGTGCGGACACGCGCCCTCTTGCGTCGGTTCGACAGACTGGCTACAGCTCCAGCACCAGGCCTGTAACGGCAGGGACAAAATATGTAACTGGCAGCCTTCGGCCAGCGTGCCCTGGCAGGTAATGTCAAAGCCAAATTGCAGGGCGCTCTCCTCGACACAGGCCCCGGCCCCCAGCTCAAGCCAGACGCCGGTCACCCGTTTTGCGCCATGTTCTCTGGCCTGCTGTTCAAGGATCGACACCAGATTCTGGCAAAGAGAGAGTTCATGCATGTTCACCTCCTCGCAGCCGGGTAAGCAGCGCGCGGCGGCTTACACCCGGATCAACCACCGGCAGGGAGAGCGCCATACGCAGACAGTCCTGCGCCAGCGCTTTCCCCTCTTCGGCGGTCAGTTCAGGCGCAAGGGGCGACATCAGCGAACAGGCGCAATACTGGGAGATCCCGGTCAGCTCGCCAAGGGTAAACACCATCTCACCGTAAGGCAGCGTCAGGCCGATTTTCTCTCCCACTTTGCGTAAAGGCCAGTTCTGCCGGGGGCCAGGAAAGATAACAAGGCTCAACATCCAGGGGGTCAGCACACAGCCTGTCCACTGGCCTTCAAAGAGGGTGAAAGGCGGAACAAAAACCGGCATTAAGGGGTGCAGAAAAGGCAAATCCTGCATCCTTTCCTGCGCTATCTTCGCAAATGCCGCCTGCACCAGCGGCTGTGGCGAGGCCGCAAAACCCACGACGTTATGCATCCTGCACCTCACGGGGGACGGCAGTCACACCTGATACCTGTAGCGCCGCCAGCACCGCCTCTAACGCAGGCTCAAGGCTTGCCTTCACCTTCGGCGTTAAGCCGATATGCGGCGTCAACGACTGCGGGATAACCCCAACCAGGGTGATTTTCTGCGGAAATTCATCGGTAAAACGCAGGGCGGACAGGACATCCGAAAGCCCCAACTGGTGAGGCGAGATTTTGTTATTGAACAAGGCGGGGACTTCACCATCACGCAGGATCAGCAGTTCGCCGGGTGCGCTTTTACGTGACACAACCGCATCGACAATGATCAAGTGCGTCCGGTTTGCCATCGCCTCCATCAGTTCCATTCCGGCCGTGCCGCCATCAAGAACTTCAACTTCCTGGGGCAGGCGATAACGCTGCTCCAGGGCTTCGACCACCCGCACGCCTATCCCTTCATCGCTCAGAAGAATATTGCCGACACCCAGTACCAGTATGCTCATCACAATACCTTCACCGAAACCACATCGTTACCGTCCGCATCGACCACATGCACCGCACAGGCCATGCAGGGGTCGAAGGAGTGAATGGTCCGCACCACTTCCAGCGGTTTGTGCACATCAGCAACCGGCGTTCCAACCAGCGATTGTTCGTAAGGCCCAATCTCGTCATTGGCATTGCGCGGCCCGGCATTCCAGGTCGAGGGGACGACCGCCTGGTAGTTGCCGATTTTACCGTCTTTGATAACCATCCAGTGCGACAGCATGCCGCGAGGCGCTTCCAGAAAACCGACGCCTTTGAACTCGCCCGTCGCCGGGATTTCCGGTTTTACGAAGGTCATGTGGTCGCCTTTTCCGATATTGGCGATCAGCGCGCTGTACTGATGCTGGAGGATATGTTGTAACTCGCAGGCATGAACGGTGCGCCCGATAATGCGCCCAAGCGTGGAGTGCAGTTGCTCCACGGCAATCGTCTTACCGGTGAGTTTCTGGTAAATGGCGATGATTTCGTTGAGCTTCGCCCAGGTCGATTCACGCTTTGCCGCCAGTTTGTTAAGCATGTTCGCCAGCGGCCCGACCTCCACCGTTTTGCCGTAGAACGTCGGCGATTTTACCCAACTGTATTTGCCGTCATCCTGCCAGCCGGTGTAGTCCGGTATTGTCGTCCCTTCCCAGGGTGCCTGCGGCGCTTCATCTTTGTACCAGGCGTGCTTCGCGCTCTCCTGGATCCCTTTGATCAGATAGTCATCGCGATGAGAGGTAATCTCCCGCCAGTTGGCCAGATCGCCATTCTCAATATAACCGCCCGGAAAAAGGAAGCTGCCGTTCTGCGCGTCGGTGGGGAATTCCGGCGCACTCAGGTAGTTCACCGCCCCTTTGCCTCTGGTCAGCCACTCTGGATAAAACGCGGCAATGACCGCCGTATCGACCTTATAGACCTGTTCAACAAAGTCCTGTAAGCGGTCAATAAAGGATTTGATGTACATCAGGCGCTCAAGATTAAGTACCCCCAGCCCATCCAGATTGATCGGGTTTGCCACGCCGCCGACCGCCAGATTCTGAATATGCGGCGTTTTCCCGCCCAGCAATGCGACCACGCGGTTGGCATCCCGTTGGCACTCCAGCGCCTGAAGATAATGCGCCACCGCAATCAGATTAATTTCCGGCGGCAGTTGCATTGCGGGGTGTCCCCAGTAGCCGTTGGCAAAAATCCCCAGTTGGCCGCTTGCCACCAGCGCTTTAATTTTCTGCTGCACTTTGCTGAGCTCTTCAGCACTGTTTAATGACCAGCTCGAAATACCTTTCAGCAGCGCCGAGGCCTTTTCAGGATCGGCCTGCAGAGCGGAGGTGATGTCCACCCAGTCGAGGGCCGAGAGCTGATAAAAATGCACAATATGATCGTGGGTGGTATGGGCTGCCAGAATGATATTACGGATATACTGGGCATTGAGCGGTACGTTGATATTCAGCGCGCTTTCCGCCGCCCGCACCGATGAAATAGCATGGGTGGTGGTACATACGCCGCAAATACGTTGCACTATCATCCACGCATCACGCGGATCGCGCCCCTTCACAATCTCTTCCATTCCTCGCCACATAGTCCCCGATGCCCAGGCCCGGGAAACTACGCCATTTTCAATTTCGCAATCAATGCGTAAATGACCCTCAATACGGGTCACCGGATCGATGGTGATACGTTGACTCATGCTTTGCTCGCCTCATGGCTTCGTTGTTGTTTTAACGGGGGAATAATGGGTAACAAGCGAATAAGCAGGATGTAGGCGCAAATCTCGGTGGCCACAAAACCAATGGAGATAAGCAGCTCTTCCGCCGTTGGGAAGTAGTGATAACCATCGCCTGGATTAAACGCCAGCAGGGAGTAGGACAGACGCCATAAGGCGCAACCGAGCAGCATACTGACCGCCCCGAGAAATAAATAACGGGCGTCATTACGCAGACGCGGCAGGCGAAATACCAGCAGCGGGAAGAGCAGCAGCAGGATTTCGGCCCAGAACATCAGGCTGTAGCTGTCTGCGGCAAAGGCCAGCGGCAGCTTGTTGCGCCAGAGAAGTTCGCCGAAGCGCAGCAGCAGAAAAAGCGCCAGCAGGACGCTCAGGGTGGTCGTCAGTTTGCGAAACAGATGTTGCTCATCAGGCCCATTGCCTTTCAGCCCGGCCTGCAACAACGAGCCTTCGAAAATAAGAATGGAGAAACCCATCATAAAGGCAGTCAGCAGCGAAAAGAGCGGTAGCATCTCGTAGCTTTGCCATAACGGATGCACTTTATGCCCGGCGGCGATCATCAACGATCCCATTGAGGACTGGTGCATGGTGGGCAGCAGCGCGCCGAGGGCAATAATGAAAAACATAATTTTGTTGAGCCGCTTTAACGATACCTTCCAGCCCAGGCGCTCCAGCAAGGCAGGCGCGAACTCCAGCGCCATTACGGCTATGTAAATCGTCATACAGACAGCCGTTTCGAACAGCACCGAGTTCACATTGAAGTGGCCAGGAATATAGAAGTACGGCAGGTTCCAGTAGCGCCCGACATCCACGGTGATAGACAGGCCGCCCAGCGAATAACCAAACAGGCTGGCCAGCAACGCAGGACGCACAAGGGGATGATATTCGCCGCGATTAAACGCATAGACCATCCACGCCAGTGCCCAGCCGCCGCAGGCAAAACCGGTACCTATCAGTAAATCGAAGGCTATCCAGATACCCCATGGATAGCCGCCGTTAAGCGCCGAAACCGATCCTAGACCAAAGACCAGACGCTTGATAATCAGCAGGCCACAGAGGATGACCAGCGGCCCGAAGATATAGACAGCTTTACTGAGCAATTTGCCGCCGATTGGCTGCGGATCATGATGCATCATCATCCCCTCCCTTATGCTCATCATTGCGGGTATGGCGCCAGACCAGCGCAGTCAGTCCTGCGAGCACCGCCAGTGGCAACATCATCCCTTTATAGACGGTGTGCTGAATGTTTTCCGAACGCGCGCCCGTAGAGATGTCATCCAGTTCCGGCAGGCCGAGGCTGGTACAGGGAACCCCGGTCAGCACCAGCACCTGGGTGCCGCCACCTTCATGCTCACCGTACAGATGTGGATGATATCTGGGGACTTCACGCAGGTTAGGATCCCTGGCATCAAAGCTCTGGCGCGGATAGCCATATTCGCTTCCCGGCGTCAGCGCCAGGCGTTTTTTCGCCTCTTCCAGCAGCCGTTCACGGGTACCGAAAATAACGGCGCCGGTCGGGCACACTTCCACGCATCCTGGCAGACCGCCTTTGTTCAGTCGCTCAACCCCCGCCTGATTGCACAACTCGCACTTATGCAGGGCGCCGAAGGGGTTGTTGTAATCGTATTTCGGGACGTTATAGGGACAGGCCACCATGCAGTAGCGACAACCCGTGCACACATCAGGGTTGTAATGCACGATGCCGGTTTTGGCATCTTTTCTCAGCGCCGAGACCGGGCAAACGGAGACGCAGTTAGGATCAACGCAGTGCATACACTGTTTTTTGATGTAGGCGTAGCCATCGGTGAGCTGGTCTTTGTGCTGCGCGTTGCCGCTGCGCCAGACCTGAATAACGTTGTTGGTATAAGGAGTGAGTTTGCTGTTATTCGACCAGGTTTTCTCGCCCTGCGGGTTGCGCGCCGGAAAGTTGATGTCCTGGCAGCGGGTGACGCATGCCTGGCAGCCAATGCAGAGCGTTGAGTCATACAGCATACCCAAAGCACCCTCAATGGGTGGTCGGTTATGGACGGCAGCCGAAACGGGAAACGCGCTACCCGCCAGCAATGCCCCACCGGACGCGGCCTTCAGAAAGTTACGTCTGTTCACCGTCACTCTCCCTGTGAGTCAGTACTGTTTTTCTTTTGCTGGCGTCCCAGCTCGCGCACCGTCATGGCCCCAACGCCAGCCATCAGACCCACGACGCCCCCCAGCAGCCCCACCGCAGAGGCCGACACCGCGCCCCCTTCTTTGCCGTTCACCGGCGGTTTTTCTGCCGGAGGCGTCGTATTTTCAACATGCGCCAGCTGATGGATACCTTTGTGGAACCCGGTGCCTTCTTCATTGCAACCGTAGCAGGGATGACCAATGGCAACCGGCCAGACACCGCCCACATCGCAAAACTGTAGCGTTGAGCAATTGCCCCAGGTTTCCGGCCCTTTACAGCCGAGGTGGTAGAGGCACCAGCCTTCGCGATGCCCGTCATCACCGAACTCTTTGGCAAAGCGCCCGGCATCAAAATGGGGGCGACGCTCACAGTGTTCGTGGATCAGACGGCCATATGCAAAGAGCGGGCGGTTTTTACCGTCGAGTTTCGGCGCGGCGCCAAAGGTAATAATGTGCGCCACGGTGGCAAGAAAGTTATGCGGATTCGGCGGGCAACCGGGAATATTGATCACCGTTTTACCAGGAAGGACCTCCTGCAGCCCCACGGCGCCCGTTGGATTCACACCCGCAGCCGCCACGCCGCCCCATGCCGCGCAGGAGCCAATGGCAATAATGGCCGCGGCATGTTCCGCGGCCTTGCGGATATGATTAATGATTGGCTCTCCTGCCACCATGCAGTAAATGCCATCATCTTTGAGTGGAATCGAGCCATCGACCACCAGCACGTACTGCCCTTTCCAGGTTTCCAGCGCATGGTGTTTATTCTCTTCAACCTGATGCCCAAAAGCGGCGCTCAGCACTTCGTGGTACTCCAGCGAAATGGTCTCGAGGAGCAGATTTTCAATGGTGGGATGCGTGGCACGTAAAAGCGATTCGGTACAACCCGTGCATTCCTGAGCGCCAATCCAGACAACGGGTGGACGCTTAGTCTGACTCACGGCCTGGGCAATTTCTGCCGCCGCATTGCTACTGAGTCCCATGGTGGCCGCCAGCGCAGCACAAAGCTTCAAAAAGTCACGACGATCAACGCCGCCGTGAGAACTAATAAAGGTATTTTCTCCGGTCATTTATCGTAATCCCCATTATTGGATTGGGGTTATTTTGCCTCTGTTTCATTCACAAAAATGCAACCTGTGCGACATTTCCTTATTTTTGATATGGATATAAAAACATTTTGCTTACAACCGCGATTCGCCTGAATGATGAAAATGCGCTGAGCCGATACAGCAGGAGGAGACGAACAATCGAACGTCAGAAAGCAAAAGAGATAAACGCCAACAAAATTCCTTTATCTCTTTGATATTTAATGGATATATCGAGTGGCAGTATAAAGCAACAGTACTATTTATTGTCCTGCTGATAGCCTGCCATAAAGAAACGCACCACGGTGCCGGAGTTGTTTTCACGGAAAAAGTCCATCACCATCTCTTTGTCCAGCCCATAGCGACGGGTCAGCACGCCTGCTTCCCAGGCGCTGAGCTGTCTGTCGCCGGTTCTCTCGAACATACGATGCGAAAAACCCAGTACGAAACCCCGTTTGTAGTCAGCACAGAAATGCGAAACGCTTTTTGCACTGTCCGCTTGCGTGGCTTTCAGACCCGCCATTAACCCTTTGCCGAAATGATTTTCCATCTTTCCGCCCTCAACCGTTATATAAAAAAATATATAGCGATATATTGGGCGGTGATAGCTTTATTTAGAAGGCGACCCATTCATCCGATGAAGCCGTGGGACTTTTTGCCGTCGCACGGGTCAGGGGTGATTTCAGCGGTGCCGGCGTGACCACCGTCTGCTGATCATTATGGGACAAACGGAACTTCTGCACCGAACGCTGCAGCTCTTCCGTCTGACGCTCCAGGGCAGCCGCAGCAGTGGAAACCTCTTGCACCAGCGTGGCGTTCTGCTGGGTAACATTATCCATCTGGGAAATCGCTACGCCGACCTGAGAAATCCCCTTGCTCTGCTCCGCGGAAGCCGAGGCAATCTGCTTCATGATGGTGGTGACTTCGGTTACCGCACGCAGAATACCTTCCATTGTGGTGCCAGTATCGCTGACCAGTTTGGCGCCTTTATTCACCCGGGTTACAGAATCTGCAATCAGGGTTTCAATCTCTTTGGCAGCACCGGCACTGCGGCTTGCCAGGTTACGGACTTCACCCGCTACCACGGCAAAACCACGTCCCTGCTCACCGGCACGCGCCGCTTCAACGGCGGCATTAAGCGCAAGAATATTGGTCTGGAAAGCAATACTGTTAATCACCGTAGTGATTTCAGCGATTTTCTTCGAACTGTCGGAGATGCCTGCCATGGTACTGATAACTTCATCAACCAGCTCGCCGCCTTTACTTGCGGTAGTTGAGGCAACCTCAGCCAGATCGCTTGCCTGGCTGGCGTTTTCAGCATTCAGTTTCACGGTAGCCGTCAGTTGTTCCATGCTGGCAGCGGTTTCTTCCAGCGCGGCGGCCTGCTCTTCAGTACGTGAAGAGAGATCGTTATTGCCGCTGGAAATTTCCGTCGCGCCACGCCAGATATTGTCACTTCCCTGGCGAATAGTGCTGACCGCATCGCGCAGGCTGTCCTGCATGTTACGCAGCAGCGGCACCACACGACCCACGCAGTTGCGACCGAAATCTTCGATAGGCTGACTCAGATCGCCCTGCGCCATCTTGCCGAAATGTTCGCGAATCGCATCCAGCGGTTTGACCAGCATGTTGACCAGGTAACGGTCGGTAAACAGCAGGATCAGGATCCCCAGCACCATGGCGGCAATAATAATGGTGCGGGTGATACTGGTTTGACCGTCGACCATAATACGCGTCGTTTCCAGTCTGTCGCTGGCGGCTTTATTAAAGCTTTCGGCACCTGTACCAAAGGCGCGGCTTAGCGCCGGAGTCACGTTATTCGCCTGCTGACGATAGGCTTCAACAGATCCCTGCTGTGCGGCCTGCATCTGCGGAGTCACCCCCTGATCCAGCAGTGCCTGCCAGCTGCTAATCACCTGCTCAGAGACTTTGGGATCCATGGGGCCTGGGGAAATGGCTTTAAATTCCGTAAGCTTTTTCGCCATCCCTTCCTGCGCCTGCTGAACGGAAGCCAGGTCAACGGAACCACCTGCGGCTTTGGTTTCCATCGCCCGACCCAGTCGGGTCACAAAGCGGAAGTATTGATCATTGCCCTGGCTCAGTAAGGTCATCTGTGACACGAGCTGGCGATCAACTTCATTGCCCTCGGCCACTTTTGAAAGTGAAAAAACGCTATACAAACCGACACCGGACCACAGCAGGCCAAAAATGCCCAGGATCACCAGCATAACGATTCGGATAGTAAAGTTTTGAAGCATACGCATATTTATTTCCTTGCTTTGAAGGTACATTCTCCCCCGAAGGGGAGACTTAACTTCGTTATCGGCAAGTTTTAGAGAAGTTGTATGGATCAAAGTAAAAAAATTGATCACAAATCAGGCAGCAAAAACCCTTTATGTTAAAAGGATGAAAAACCACTCAGGATGATATTTTGTAAACAACCGACGCCAATTATCATTCCTACGGAACAGATAATACCGCAACTAAACTACACGCAACCCATTAATATAACTAACTAATTTTATTAACAGGCTAATAATGATATTTCTTTCCTATTTTTAACCAATTTTCATTTCTAATGAAAAACAAAAAAACAAAGAATGTTCAGTTTAATATAAAAAGAAAAACAACACCCTTCTTAAAATAATAAAAACAGACACTTTTCGGTATTGGAAAATAATCAAAAAAGAGACACCATGAAATATTAAAAAAAAGAAAATGATCACTTTTAAAGCCTGATCTATAAGTATTTAGCATAGTTAAAGTATCATTTACCCCTCCTAACAGCATCGCCTTGTTACCGGTAATCGTGACACTGCTTCTCAGCCTGAAAATTCGTTTTTTTAGGGAGGAATCCAGAAACCATGCGGCTTACAGCCATGACTGAGATACAAAAAGTGACATACTCCAGGAATATTCGCAGAAATGAAGCGTTCAGAGACTTAATTTTCGGACCAGCAAGGGGAAGATATTTGCGCAAAAGAAACGTTTCGCCGGTCGGCACTCCAGTGGATCGGCGTATAAGAATTTTCGCAGAAAGAGAGACTCACCAGGGGTAAAATCGGCTTCTCATCGCAATATGATTCGTGCTGGAGTGAAGGTACCCAATAGCGGTATTTGTCCGTGTGTCAGCAATCAGACACAATAATAATACTGCCATTTTACATAACTCCAGAAAATCACAAACAAACAGATGATTAAACCAGGACGATTGGAATATACCAACATTATGCACCTGAGTTTACGCTTAGTCAGGAAACCTCCTGGGGTTGTTCCCTGGCAAATCATCCCCCGTCAGCCACTGACTTCCCCTCAGACAACCTGACTCTGATGCGAAAGCCCCGGAAAAATAAAGACTATTTGTTAACTTAATGTAGATGTACATTGGCGTCACTGGTGAAGAGAGGATGACGGATGAAACTGACGACGCAGATCATAACGCCAGACTGCAACGGCTTTGCGCAGCTGAAAGCAGAAAGCATGGCCAGCGGATTGAACATGCTCAGAAGGCTCGATGAGAACTGGCTGAACAATACCAACCGTTTTGACAGGCCGGGGGAAAAACTACTGGGCACCTTTTACGATGGCGTACTTATCGCTGTCGGTGGGATCAATCGCGACCCTTTTACGGCTGACGCTCGTGCCGGAAGAATTCGCCATCTGTATGTGGGCAACAGATGGCGTCGCCGGCATATCGGGCAAAATCTGTTGCGGGAGATAGTCCAGGATGCCAGCCAGGCATTTGATTTGCTGAATACCTGCGCCCCACTTTCCGCATATGCATTTTACGAGCAAGCCGGATTTCGCCGCGTCACTGATTCAGAGAAGGTCACTCATCGGCTCACTCTGCGCTGAAAACTGGATTACTTCAGTAACTTCGCCACATAGGGAAGGTTGCGGTACTTATTGCCCCAGGGCATGCCATAGCCAATCAGCAGATCATCATTTTCCATCTCCAGCGCGTAGTACTGCTTAACCGGAATAGCGACCCGGCCAGGCTTAACAAAGAGCACCGCCACGGAAATGGACGCCGGGGCATAGTTTTCAGCAATAAATTCAACTAAGCGCTTCATCGTGCCCCCCGATTCAATGGCATCATCGATCAGGATGACATGCCTGCCGCTGATGTCGATGTTGTTATGGTAAACGATGTGCGAGCTGTTGTTTCTGTCACCGGGCGTATGGGGGCAGGAAATATAATCCATGCTGATGTCGAAGCTCAGCTGGCGAGTCAGATCCGCCGTAAACAGGATCCCTCCAGGCACGACCGTGATCACCACCGCCTCATTAAAATCCTCATTAAGCTGGCTGGCTACCCGGCGAACGCCCCCGGCAATCGCCTCAGTGGAGAGAATGATTTCACCAGTATGCTCATTTTTCATCATCGTTTCCTTTAACCCAGCGGCTGTTGTTACGGGTTTACAGCGGTCAGAGAGCAAAAGTGCCCCTGTAAAGACATCCGTAAAATAGCATAACCGAGCAATCATACAATATAAACACACCACAACATTGCACAATGTATCTCAATGAATCAGAATCGAGCCTGACAAGATGACTCATCGTCTGAACTTCTGCTCACCACTATTATTCAGGTCCTGAAAATGAATGAGAAAATATCAACACGCGTTATTTTTTTTATTGCAGGTTTAGTTACTGCGACCTGGGCTGTGGTCGTCCCCTTTGCCAAAATTAACACTGGCGTGAATGACGCTTTACTGGGCACCTTACTGCTATGTCTGGGTTTTGGCGCAATGATTGCCATGCCAGTCACCGGCACATTGACATCGAGATATGGTTGCAGAAAGGTGATTTCAGTCGCAGTGGCGATTATTTTGCTCTCAATGCCATTTCTCACGTTTGTTACCAGCCCGGTGCTGTTAGGCCTCACTCTGCTGGTCTTTGGCGTAGGTGTTGGGGTGACTGATTGCGCAATGAATGTGCAGGCGATTATCGTCGAGAAGACATCAAATACCCCTTTAATGTCCGGGTTTCATGGAATGTTCAGCGTTGGCGGAATTGCGGGGGCCGGAGCAATGACGGGGCTGATGAGCCTTGGATTTAGCGTCGTGACATCGACATTGATCATTGCTTTAGCCGTACTGGCCCTGCTTGCCGTAAGTATTAAGACCCTGCTGCCTTATGCCAATCCCGTGGAAGGGCCAGCCTTCGCCATCCCCAGAGGCACGGTCTTAACTCTTGGTTTGATCTGTTTCATTATCTTTATGGCAGAAGGAACGGTTCTTGACTGGAGCGCTTTGTATCTTGTTGAAAGTCGTAATATTCCGGACACGCTTGGCGGGCTTGGCTTTGCCGCATTCGCAACCTCGATGACCATCGGAAGGCTGACAGGCGACGCGATTGTTGGAAAATATGGCGCACTGAAGGTCGTGATGGCAGGAACCCTCATCGCTACCCTGGGTTTTCTGATTGTCATTAACAGCTACACGCTCACGGTGGTGCTCGTGGGCTATCTTCTGATTGGGATTGGCTGCGCAAATATCGTTCCGGTGATGTTCTCACAGATTGGGAAACAAAAAAGCATGCCCCAGATGGTTGCCGTTCCCGCGGTCACAACCCTAGGTTACATCGGCGTGTTAGCCGGGCCGGCCATTATTGGTTACATCGCTCACCATAGCTCTATTGCCCATGGTTTTATCTTTGTCACCGCACTGGTGGTGCTGGCAGCATTGCTGTCATTCAGCATTCGTACTCTGCTTAAAGAGCATGCGACAGCATAACTGAGGAGTGCTCTGCCGTCATCAGAGTTACGTGGCCTGTACTGGACAGGTCACTCAACTATCAAAAAAACAACATAAACACACACAAATAACCATAAAATTGCTCAATCGAGCATTTACTGTTAGCGTAAGTGAAGAGACCTGGCTTGCCCGGGCATGGATTACCCGCACGGTGATTTTTATTGCCCGAGGCTGTATTTAGCCAGGAAGTCGTTAACTGAACAGGGCGCGCGGTGGCAGAATGATTAAGCTGATCATTACGGATTTGGATGGCACATTTCTTAACAGTCATGGAGATTACGACAGGGAGCTGTTTGCGAAAGTCAGGGCGTTGATGAACGAAAAAGGGGTTCATTTCGCGGCATGTACCGGAAAACAGTGTGAAAGGGTGGAAGAGCTGTTCGGCGAATTCAGCAAGGATCTGTGGATCGTTGGCGACAGCGCAACCCGCATAAAATTTAACGGCGAGTTCGTATTCCAGTCTCTCTTAAGTAATGAACTCGGGCTGCGGATAATAAATACGCTTGAGATGGCAAATCCCCGGCATGTGATTATCGCCTGCATAAACGAGGGGGCGGTGATCCGTTCCGACACTCCGCAGCACCTGAAGGACAAAGTTCGTAAGTCCTATACCAATGTTATACAGGTGGATTCGCTCAGTACCCTCAGCACCGATTTCGTCAAAATCACCGTTTACGATGAACAAGGCACCTGCCCTCAGACTCGCCCGCACCTGACACCCTATGAAAACGATGCCTATATCGTGGTTTCTGAGGCCGCATGGATCGACATCGCCGCTCAGGGTGTGCATAAAGGGACGACGGTGGAGAAACTGCAACAACAGTTAAAGGTGGGTCGCCATGAGACGATGGCCTTTGGTGACGGGTACAACGATCTTGAGTTGCTGGCCGCCGCTGAATACAGCTTCGCCATGCGCAATGCCTTTGAAGAGACCAAAGCAGCGGCCAATTTTGTCACTGGCAGCAATGACGAAAGTGCCGTGTCGCACACTATCCGTCGTATTCTGGCTCTGCAGAACTAAATGAAGCTGGCGGGGTTAACCCCGCCCTCTGCCGGCGCGCTACTGCGCGACCAGGATCCGCATGTTCAGATGCCTGAAGTCCGAGATATTGGTGTCTTCACTGACCACGGTAACATCGATATCTTCGCAGGCAGCCACTTTGTACCTCGCAACCTGCGGCATTTTATCGGCGGTCACCGCCGCAATCACTTCGTTACTCTGGCTGAGCACTTCTTTCTTAAAGCAGGCATCTTCATAGTAAACCGCACTCAGGCCAGCCTGAGGATCAAGCCCACAGACCCCGATAAACGTCTGATCAAAAACCATCGTTTTGATCTGATTTACGGTATCCGAGCTCAGTGTGCTGCCAGTAAGAGGATTGACTTTCCCCCCCAGCAGAATCAGCTCGCCTTTGGTTCGCCCGCTCAGCGCGGAGGCTATCTGTGGTGAGTTAGTCACAATCGTTAACTCAAGATCCTCCGGGAGGAATTCCACCATAGCAAGATAGGTGGAGCCTGCATCAATAAAAACGCAGGTTCCTGGTTTTATCATTTCGGCACATCTTTTGGCGACTTTCGATTTTTCAGCGATGTTCTGTGAGGCACGCACTTCAAAGCTGGCAGACTGCTTAATCTGGCTGACCGCGCCGCCATAGACTTTTTTGCACAACCCTTTGCGCGCAAGTTCCTGTAGATCCCGGCGGATGGTATGTTCCGAAACACCAAGAGTCCGCGCCAGATCCGCACCAATAACTCTGCCGCTATCGGCAAGCATCTGCTGGATCATAGACTGCCGCTGATCGGGGAATGCATCATAATCTGTCATGTTGAGTCCTAAAATAAATACAATGCCGCACGAAGCATCATAACATATCAGTTTTCGCCTCATCTCAGCGATTCACACCCCGGTCATAAAATGCAGATCTGCTGGCGCAAGGTATTGTTGTACAAAAATGTCGCGATAGAATGAGAACGCTGTTTCGAATTGACACCTATAAGAAAGGAGACATCATGCCCTGGTCAGCAAACCCTGCACGCTACGAGGAGATGCAGTACCGTTACTGTGGAAAAAGTGGTCTGCGTCTGCCCGCATTTTCGCTTGGGTTGTGGCACAGCTTTGGCCATGTCCACGCCCTCGACTCTCAACGCGCTCTGCTGCGCAAAGCCTTTGATCTTGGGATCACGCATTTTGATTTAGCCAACAACTACGGCCCACCGCCAGGCAGCGCAGAAGAGAATTTTGGCCGTCTGCTGCGGGAAGATTTCTCCGCTTATCGCGATGAGCTGATTATTTCCACCAAAGCGGGTTACGACATGTGGCCTGGCCCTTATGGCTCCGGTGGCTCACGTAAGTACTTACTTGCAAGCCTCGACCAGAGTCTGTCACGTCTGGGGCTGGACTATGTAGATATCTTCTATTCGCACCGGGTTGATGAAAACACGCCAATGGAAGAGACCGCCGCGGCACTGGCCCAGGCGGTACAAAGCGGGAAAGCGCTTTATGTGGGGATCTCGTCTTATTCCACGCCGCGAACTCAGGCGATGGTGGAATTGCTGCGTGAGTGGAAAATTCCGTTATTGATCCATCAGCCCTCTTACAACCTGCTTAACCGCTGGGTCGATAAAACCGGACTGCTTGATACGCTTGAAGAAAACGGCGTCGGCTGCATCGCCTTTACTCCACTGGCGCAGGGACTGCTAACCGGTAAATACCTGAATGGTATTCCTGACGGCTCAAGAATGCAGAAAGAGGGCAAGAAGGTTCGTGGTTTGACGGAAAAAATGCTCACTGAGGACAATCTGAGCAGCCTGAGATTGCTTAACGAAATGGCCAGCGCTCGCGGACAGACCATGGCGCAAATGGCGCTAAGCTGGCTGTTAAAAGATAACCGCGTGACCTCAGTGCTGATTGGCGCATCGCGCCCTGAGCAGCTTGAAGAGAACGTTCTGGCATTAAACAACCTGACGTTCACGGCTGACGAACTGGCGCAAATCGACAGGCACGTGGCGGATGGGGAGTTAAACCTCTGGCAGGCGTCATCAGATAAGCAATAAATAAAAAAGGGAGCGCAGGCTCCCTTTCAGACTTTGATCTAATTAAGTCAGTGCAATTAACGGACTGACTGCCATGCTTAAGCAACCTTCTCCCCATCAGTACCAG
>NZ_CBFFRJ010000106.1:0-18500 GCF_965644225.1 Phytobacter sp. V91
GGTTCAGGCTCCAGGAAATGGTTGAAGGCTACAGACTGGCGATGTCTCTTGATCAGGAGATCTGATCAAGAGACAGCCCGGCCGGGAGGGGATTTATAAAGCAATTAATGACGCCAGTCCGGTCCCGGACCACGGTCGTCGTGTCGGTCATCATGCCTGTCATCACGATGGTCGCGAAAATCGTCATGATGTGGTCGCCAGTGGTTATCACGCATTTCGTAATGGCGATTCCACCAGTCGTGGTCACGCCAGCGCCCCCCATCCCAGCGATTACCGTGATTGTCGCTGTCGCCAATTTGCAGTTTCACCGCAGGCACGAGAGTGATTTCGGCAGCCTGTGCCGCCAGCGGAGCCACCATCAATAACGAAAGCGCGAAAAATACAGGTTTCAACATGGGTTACTCCTTGGTTCATCTTGCCCGGTGCGGGCCGATGAAAGGAGCTTAAGCAAAATGATCCCGGTTGGTTATTATCTGCAATCCTAATATTTTAGCGGGCGCATTTAATGAGAATACCTCCATTTTTCCTGCGCAATTACTGCGTCATTTCTCCACATTTACGCAAAAAAAACCGGGCAGCAGCAACGCATACCCGGTTTTCTCAGCTGTTATTAGCGTTTAGGCTTTGCTCATCATCAGCTTACGCAGTGCTGCAAAATCGGCAGGCAGATGGTGTGACAGCAGCGCCAGATCCGCACGTTCAGCCAGTTCTTTCGGCAACACCAGCGGCTCACCCAGGATCTCTTCAACGCTTTCCTTGAATTTTGCCGGATGGGCCGTCCCGAGGAACAGACCGTATTCGCCAGGATTGAGCTGATCGCGCAGCGCACGGTAGGCAATAGCAGCATGTGGCTCGGACAGGTAACCCTTGTCTTTCAGTTCGCGCATGGTCTCTTTGGTGGTTTCATCGTCCACTGCCGCATAGCCCAGCTCATTCAGACGCCAGATTTTACGGCGGAACAGCTCCTCCACACGCGGCCAGTTGTTCGGCTGACTAACATCCATCGCGTTCGACAGCGTTGCCTGCGTCGCTTTTGGCTTCCACTCCCCTTCCTGCAGGAAGCGCGGCACGGTGTCGTTGGCGTTGGTCGCAGCGATAAAACGTTTGATCGGCAGACCCAGTGACTTCGCCAGCAGACCGGCTGTCAAATCGCCAAAGTTACCGCTCGGAACCGAAACAACCAGTTGATTACGGGCTTCCTGCGGGAGCTGGGCCACGGCTTCGAAGTAGTAGCAAATTTGCGCCAGCAGGCGGCTGATATTGATGGAGTTGGCGGAGTTCAGCCCCAGCGCGACCTTCAGCTCTTCATCATCAAAGGCTTGTTTCACCAGCGCCTGGCAGGCATCAAAGTCGGCATCAATGGCTACGGTTTCAATGTTGCCACCCAGTGTACAGAACAGTTTTTCCTGCAACGGGCTGATTTTGCCGTTCGGGTAGAGGATAACCACGCGGACGTTTTTCAGACCGTAGAACGCATGCGCGACCGCAGCCCCGGTATCACCCGACGTGGCGGTGAGGATAGTGACCGGTTTGTCGCCGCTGATGGTGGTCAGCATTTGCGCCATAAAACGACCGCCAAAGTCTTTAAATGCCAGCGTCGGGCCATGGAACAGCTCCAGGCAACCAACATCGCTTTCAACGGGCTTCACCGGAGCCGGGAAAGCGAAGGCATCACGGACGCGTGCTTCCAGGACCTCTTGCGGCAGTTCATCGCCAATAAAGGCGCCGAGGATTTTTGCACTGCGCGTGACGAAATCCTGGCTCAGCATTTCGTCGATTTCCGTCAGGCTAAATTCCGGCAGATCGTGCGGAAAAAATAGCCCCTGATTTTTGCCCAGGCCTTGCGTGATGGCCTGTGCGAAACTGACCTGTTCGTTATGATCTTTTAAGTTATAGAGTTTCATTGGTTATCCCACTACTCGTGCACCCGTCGTATCCAGACGGCAAATATGAACAAAGCCTTCCTGATTTTGCAAATAGTGTTTGCTCAGCCAGTCAGCCACACGCTGCGCCGTATCGGTTTTATCGCACAACGCAAACAGCGTCGGGCCCGAACCGGAAATCCCGCAGGAGATTGCGCCAATATCGGCAACCGCCTGGCGCGCTTCATTAAAACCAGGCAGTAATTTGGTGCGATATGGCTCGGCAATGACATCTTTCATCAGCTTTGCCGCGAGCGCAGGCTGGCGTGAATAACAGGCATGAATAAAGCCCGCCAGATGACGACCATGAGCAATACAGTCCTGACGACGATACTGCGCAGGCAGGATAGCGCGCGCTTCTGCCGTCGAAACTTTAATCCCCGGATAGGCAAGCACCCACAGCCACTCATCAAAAGAGGGCACCTGCTGGCTGATAATGCCGTTTTCTTCGAGCATCAACTGAATGCCGCCGAGGAAACAAGGGGCGACGTTATCGTAATGTACGCTGCCGGAAATCCGCCCTTCCATTTCCCCCATCAGCGCCAGCATGCGATTTTCATTCAACGGCTTACCACAGAACTCATTCATCGCAACCAGGGCTGCAACCACCGAGCAGGCACTGGAACCCAGCCCTGAGCCAATCGGCATATTTTTTTCCAGCGTCATCGCCACCGGGACTGTTTTACCGATTTCCTGGCAAAAACGTTCCCAGCATTGATAGACAATATTCTCTTGTGGGTTGGTTGGCAGTTTACTGGCAAAACGACCCAGATTTTGCAGACTGAAACTGTCCGCCGCTTCAACGGAGACATTATCCCCCAGCAGCGTTCCATCAACTGGCGTCACAGCGGCGCCCAGCACATCAAAACCCACGCTCATATTGGCACTGGAGGCCGGAGCATATACTTTCACCATCTTAAACTCCCAACTTCCACGACAGAGTACGTAACAGATCGGCAAACACCCCCGCCGCCGTCACGTCATTACCCGCACCATAACCACGCAGTACCAACGGAATCGGTTGATAATAATGGCTGTAGAATGCGAGGGCATTTTCGCCATTTTTCACTTTAAAAAGCGGATCATTGCTGTCAACTTCGGCGATTTTCACCCGGCAGGAACCGTCTTCTTCGATATTGCCCACATAGCGCAGTACCTTACCGGCATCACGCGCTTTCGCCACGCGCGCAGCAAAGACATCATCGAGTTGCGGCAGATTTTGCATAAAGCGCTCGACCTCACCGCTGGCATCAAAGGACCCGGGCAGCACTGGCTCAATAACAATATCGCTAAGCTCAAGCTCACGGCCGGTTTCGCGGGCGAGGATCAGAAGCTTACGCGCGACGTCCATACCGGAAAGATCATCACGCGGATCCGGCTCGGTAAAACCAATATCACGTGCCGCTTTCGTCGCCTCAGACAGAGGCATGCCCTCATCCAGTTTGCCGAAGATAAAGGAGAGCGAGCCGGAAAGAACGCCAGAGAAGCGCTGCAATTCATCACCGGCATTCAGCAGGTTTTGCAGGTTTTCAATCACCGGCAGCCCCGCCCCTACGTTGGTGTCGTAGAGGAATTTGCGTCGGGACTTCTCCGCCGCACGGCGCAGCTGATGGTAGTAATCCATCGATGAGGTGTTGGCCTTTTTATTCGGCGTGACCACATGGAACCCTTCCCGCAGGAAATCAGCATACTGGTCGGCCATGGTCTGACTGGAGGTGCAATCAACAATCACCGGATTCAGCAGGTGATACTCCTTCACCAGACGGATCAGGCGGCCCAGATTGAACGGCTCTTTGGCTTGCGCCAGCTCTTCCTGCCAGTTTTCCAGATTCAGGCCGTGCACATTGGTAAGCAACGCTTTTGAGTTCGCCACTCCACAGACACGTAAATCGATATGTTTGTTTTTGAGCCATGCCTGCTGGCGCTTGAGCTGCTCCAGCAACGCGCCGCCCACGCCGCCCACGCCGATCACAAAGACTTCAATCACCTGATCGGTGTTGAACAGCATCTGGTGAGTCACGCGTACGCCAGTTGTCGCATCGTCGTTACTCACCACGACAGAAATCGAACGCTCAGATGAGCCCTGGGCAATCGCCACAATATTGATGTTCGCACGGGCCAGAGCCGCAAAGAATTTCGCCGAGATACCGCGCATCGTGCGCATGCCATCACCGACAACTGAAATCACGGCCAGACGTTCCATCACGGCGATCGGTTCCAGCAGACCTTCTTTCAGTTCGAGGAAGAACTCGTCCCCCATCGCACGCTGGGCACGTGCGCAATCAGACTGTGGGACACAGAAACTGATGCTGTATTCCGAAGATGACTGAGTGATAAGAACGACGGAGATCCCGGCGCGGGACATAGCGGCAAACACGCGAGCAGCCATGCCCACCATGCCTTTCATGCCGGGACCAGACACGCTGAACATCGCCATGTTATTCAGGTTGGAGATCCCTTTAACCGGCAGGCCATCTTCATCGGAAGTGGCGCCAATCAGCGTTCCCGGAGCCTGTGGGTTGCCGGTATTTTTGATAAGACACGGGATCTGGAACTGCGCAATAGGCGTAATGGTGCGCGGGTGCAGCACTTTCGCACCAAAATAGGAGAGCTCCATGGCTTCCTGGTACGACATGGATTTCAGCAGGCGCGCGTCCGGTACCTGGCGTGGATCGCAGGTATAAACACCGTCAACGTCGGTCCAGATTTCACAGCAATCTGCACGCAAGCAGGCAGCCAGTACGGCCGCAGAGTAGTCAGAGCCATTACGCCCCAGCACCACCAGCTCGCCTTTTTCGTTCCCCGCGGTAAAGCCCGCCATCAGGACCATATGATCGGCAGGGATCCGGCTGGCAGCAATACGACGGGTGGATTCAGCAATATCGACGGTAGATTCAAGGTAGTGCCCAATAGCGAGCAGTTTTTCGACAGGATCAATAACGGAAACTTTATGACCACGAGCTTCAAGTAACCCGGCCATAATCGCGATGGAAAGTTTTTCACCGCGGCAGATCAATGCCGCATTGATGCTGTCAGGGCACTGGCCCAGCAGGCTGATGCCATGTAAAACATGTTTAATTTGCGAGAATTCTTGCTCAACGAAAATTTTGAGCTGGGCGAGCGGGAAACCGGGTTGGGCATCTGCGAGTCCGGAGAGGAGTTCCGCAAAAATCCGTTCTGCATCACTGATATTCGGTACAGCATCCTGGCCACCAATGGTTTTTTCGATCATTGCCACCAGGTGGTTGGTAATTTTCGCCGGGGCAGATAACACAGTCGCCACCTGCCCCTGCCTGGCATTACTCTCCAGGATATCGGCAACACGCAGAAACCGTTCCGCATTTGCCACTGATGTACCGCCAAACTTCAACACTCGCATGTTATACCCCTTGATCTTAGGTCGAAAAAAAAGCCCGCACTGTTAAAGGTGCGGGCTTTTTTCTGTTTTTCCTGTACGCGTCAGCCCGCACTATTACCTGTGGTAATTGTGGTGGTGGTAATAATCGTGGTGACGATGCTGATGCGTTTCATGGATGTTGTGTGCTCTGTAATTTTTATCTGTCTGTCACTGTGCCTATATTGGTTAAAGTATCTGCCGTCCTAAGTCAACGATTTTTTATTTTTTAGCCATTTTATTCCATTTTCTGCTGCGCTGGATCGGCTGGCTCTTGCATCCAATAAAGACCATACTGTTAGCAATATGCTTATACCATTATCTATAAAATAAACTTATTGCCAGATATTACTCGGCCAGCTTTTTTTCAACATCGTGCAGCAATCGATGCAGCATTGCCGTATCACGCTGGGTCAACATGCCGATACGCTGATCGAGCCAGTCGGCCATTTTGATATCATCCGCCACCTCAAGTTTTTCAAGTAGCGAACGCGCTCGCTGGCGCAATGCCTGTAGTTGGTTATCATCACTACGGGTAACGGTTTCAGGCATGTTTCTTATTAAAGATGCTAATTGGTAGCAGTAAACCATCACCGCCTGCCCCAGATTCAGTGAAGGGTAATCCGCCACCATCGGCACGCCGGTTAAAATATCAGCCAGCGCCAGCTCGTCGTTTGTCAGGCCAGAATCTTCCCGTCCAAACACCAACGCTCCGGTCTCCAGCCATTCACTCTTTTCCTGCAACAGGGGAACCAGCTCTTCTGGCGTGGCGTAGTAATGAAATTTCGCCCGGCTGCGCGCGGTGGTCGCAACCGTAAACTGCACATCGGCCAGGGCAGCGGCCAGTGTGGGATAAGTTTTAATGTTATCAAGCACATCGCCAGCGCCATGGGCCACACGGCGCGCACCGTCTTCCAGATGGGCGACGCTATCCACAATGCGCAAATCACTAAAGCCCATCGTTTTCATGGCACGGGCAGCAGCGCCAATATTTTCCGCTCTGGCGGGGGAAACAAGTACGACAGCCAGGTGCATTTTCCACTCTCTTGTTGATCGTTTAACGCGTTAATTTTCGCCACTGCAAAGATTTTACGCGGCGATAATTTACAATTATGTAACACTAATCACTGATTTTCATCTTTCCAACTGTTAAAAAAAGCTAAACTGTTGGGTGGCTGTATTATCAGCAAGAATGTTAACAGCAGGTCGTTATCCTGCTGTTTATTCATGATATTTCAACATTGAATCTTAATCTTCTATTGGATTCACTATGTTTATCAATTAATATTCGCAACTAGTTGGTTTATTGTAATATTGTGAAATTCGCTAGCATTTGGATGCAGAGATTTATCCAGACTGTTAACGTGCTACAATTGAACTTGATATATGTCAACGAAGCGTAGTTTTATTGGGTGTCCCTTACGTCTTAGCCTGTTATGTTGCTGTTAAAATGGTTAGGATGACAGCCGTTTTTGACGCTGTCGGGTTCAAAGGGAAAGTACCCACGACCAAGCTAATGATGTTGTTGACGTTGATGGAAAGTGCATCAAGAACGCAATTACGTACTTTAGTCATGTTACGCCGTTCATGTTAATTTTCGACATGCATAAGGCAGGTCAGGGACTTTTGTACTTCCTGTTTCGATTTAGTTGGCAATTTAGGTAGCAAACATGCAGACCCCGCACATTCTTATCGTTGAAGACGAGTTGGTAACACGCAACACGTTAAAAAGCATCTTCGAAGCAGAAGGTTATGACGTTTTTGAGGCGACTGATGGCGCTGAAATGCATCAGATCCTCTCCGAAAATGACATTAATCTGGTGATTATGGATATCAATCTGCCGGGTAAGAACGGTCTTTTGTTAGCCCGTGAATTACGTGAGCAGGCAAATGTTGCACTGATGTTCCTGACCGGTCGTGACAACGAAGTGGATAAAATCCTCGGTCTCGAAATTGGCGCAGATGACTACATCACCAAGCCGTTTAACCCGCGTGAATTGACTATTCGTGCACGTAACTTGCTGTCCCGCACCATGAACCTGGGCACCATCAGCGAAGAACGTCGCAGCGTTGATAGCTACAGATTCAACGGCTGGGAGCTGGATATCAACAGCCGCTCCCTGATTAGTCCTAATGGCGAACAGTATAAGCTGCCGCGCAGCGAATTCCGCGCCATGCTGCACTTCTGCGAAAACCCGGGCAAAATTCAGTCCCGTGCAGAACTGCTGAAAAAAATGACCGGTCGCGAGCTGAAACCCCATGACCGTACCGTCGATGTGACTATCCGCCGCATTCGTAAGCATTTCGAATCCACGCCGGATACGCCTGAAATTATCGCGACCATTCACGGTGAAGGTTACCGTTTCTGTGGCGATTTGCAGGAATAACGACACCCAAATCAAAAAAGCGGCGCCTGGCGCCGCTTTTTTATTGCCATAACAACAACTATTTCCACACCCGCAACTCGTCATTCTCAATTGCGACCTTTGCGGCTGGCTCTTTCTGTTTACTGGCTATCTGTTTACTGGCTATCGAATACCAGTCAAAACGTCGGGTCAGTATCATTACCGTGCTCAATGCGGCAAACAGCACTCCCGTTCCCAGCAGCAGCGCGCTGTCTTCAGAATTCAACAGACTCCACATTATGCCGTACAGCACCAGCAAGGCGCTCGTAAAAGGCAAACTGGCGCGCCAGCTTTTCATCACGCCCTGTAAATAGATACCGTTGATTGCGCCTCCAAGCAGGCTGGCGGTAATCCATGCCGGGGTAAAACCAATACGCTCAGACAGTGCCAGCAGTACCAGATAGAACATCACCAGAGACAACCCCACCAGTAAATACTCCATGGGGTGCATCTGCCGTGCAGTGAGGCTTTCAAAAACAAAAAACGCAGAGAAAATCAGCATAATCAGTAAAGCCGCATATTTAATTGCCCTGTCCGTCAGCTGATATTGATCGGCAGGTGTGGCGATATTGACGCTAAATGCCGGTAAACGCCATTCACTCGCGCCACCGTTACTCAACATTTCGAGGATTTTTCCATCCAGATTGTTTGCAAACCAGCTGCTTTGCCAGTGAGCCTGAAAACCCGTCGGGCTAATCTCACGTTTTGTCGGCAGAAAATCCCCCATAAAGCCAGGATGGGGCCAGTCGCTTATCAGCGTCATTTCACTGTTACGTCCGAGCGGAACCACGGAAAAGCTCCCGGTCCCGTTCAGGCTGAGAACCATATCGACCTTCGCGCCTTTGCGGATAATATCCGCAGATCCAAGCGGTACATGGATCCCTTGCATATCGTTCTTCAGACCTGAGCCGGGTTCGACGCCGAGCGACTCACCGTTAATGTTCATTGTCTGTAGCTGACCAATACCACGGGGATCGCTAACGCCAAATACCATAAAGGGTTCGCCAATCTGTAAGTTCTCGCTCTCTGTCAGCCCGAGCCGTTTCGGATCAAACTCAGCTTTAATGGACAGGTCTCCGTGCCAGATCTGCCCTCTGTAAATCCCAATTTTGCGCGACTCAACCTGTTGTTTTCCATCCACCAACAGGGATTCGGGCAGCCAGAAACGAATATAACTTTTCTTACGGCGCACTTCTTTTAATGGATCGTCAGCGGTGGGCGCCATGACCGTCGTCACTTCCGTCACCGGCACGGCAATTAACGGCCCAATCAGCTTTTGCTTACCCGCGCTGCTCTGGCGCAAAGTGTCGGCAACTTCATCGCGGTAATCGCTACGCTCTTTAATCAAATTGCTGACCATCATCAGCGGCACCAGCAGCAAAACGACACATCCAACCAGAATAACCACTTTCCAGCCTAACGGTGATTTCAACATAGATAGCTCCTCTTATTTTGTTGCCAGGAGAGTAGCGGAGCTATGTGGGGAGAAATTGAAGCTATGTGAAGTGAGGGTGAAGTGTCAGCCGGGCTTCCACGCCCCCTTCAGGCTGATTACTGACCATAATCGTACCATGATGGAGTCGCGTGACCTCCTGCACAAAGGCCAGCCCCAGACCACTGCTTTTGTGGCCATCTTCACGGGGGAGAGAATAAAAGCGTTCAAAGATACGATCTAACGCATAGTCAGGGATCCCCGACCCACTGTCGCGCACTGTAATCGCCACGGCGTCTTTCTCCTTAAGGGCGGTTAACCGAATGGTTCCACCAGCCGGGGTAAAATCGATGGCATTGTCGAGTAAGTTTCCCAGAGCCTGAGTCAGCAGCCCGCGATCGGCGCTGACCACGCAGTCCGTGTCCTGTTGTTCAAGGATGATATTTTTTGCCGCCAGCACCACGCTGCGTTCATCTGCCAGCTTCGAGAAAAGCTCATGAAGTCTTAACTGCGTCGGCACGATTTCCTGGCGATTTTCCAGTTTTGCCTGCGAGAGCAGTTTTTCCACCAGCACCTGCATCCGGGCATTTTGCGCCAGAATATTGCCGGTAAAACGAGCGGCAACCTTGGGCGGCGGGCCTTCACTCAGAATTTCTGCCGCGCCGCGAATAGCGGCCAGCGGACTTTTGAGCTCGTGCGTCAGGGCGTGGACGTAATGCTCAATATAATTTTTGCCTTCCAGCTTCACACGCATGCTTTCCAGCGCCTGGGCGAGCTTACGCAGTTCACTGCTTCCCAGCGACGGCAGCGGCAACGGCGTGTTCTCAGTCACCGCATCGGCATAACGCGTAAGCCTGCCGATAGAACGATTGATCCACAGAGTAACCCCCAGACCAATCATCAATGCGATCCCCAGCAAAATGGCACTTGCCCAGAGGATCCGCCGCTCGCTGCGTTTAATCACCGGATCCATGGCGCTATTGGGTTTACCGACGCTGAGTACCCCAATGATTTGCCCCTGCTCAATTATCGGCGCCGCTACATACATGACCGTACTTTCCGGATCCTGCGGATCGGACGGCGTACTGCGCGCGCCGTATTTTCCGCGCAGCGTCAGCCAGACGTCGTTCCAGCGAGAAAAATCCGCTCCCAGCGCCTTTCCCGCCGAGTCGTACACCACCTTACCCGAGGCATCCGTCATATAGACGTGATACTCGTTACGCACCTTACGAATACCGCTGATATTGGCTCTGATAGCACGCTCTGAGAGCGAGGAGAACGCCTGCGCCAGCTGCCCGTTTTGTGGCTGGCCGGAGAGTATATCCTCCCGCGCCAGCTCCGCCAGCAGCGTGGCGGTATCAATCAGCGTGCCCTCTGTCGCCCGCCGTACGCCCGGTTTCACTTCCTGCACAAAAATAGACAACACAAACCACGCGGCCACCGCCACAATCAGGAAGTACCCCAGCAGCAAGCGCATGCCGATACGCATCAGCGACTCCCCAGACTGTAGCCCATACCACGTTGAGTATTGATGGGCGAGGCATCGGCATTAATTGCACGTAATTTGGCACGCAGCGTCTTAATGTTAGTGTCGACGGTACGATCAAAACTCTCTTCAGCATCCACCCACACCAGATCCATCAGTTGTTGGCGGGAGAAGACGCGGCCCGGCGCATGGATCAGGGTTTTCAACAACAGGAATTCATAGCGGGTAAGAGGAAGTATTTCACCACACCAGCGAATCAACGCCGCCTGCTCATCAAGCTCAAACTGGCCAACGCGGACGGTGGATGACGGGGTAGCCGCCTTCTGAAAGCGCCGCAGAACGGTACGCACCCGGGCGCACACTTCCCTGGGCGAAAAAGGCTTGGCGATATAATCATCCGCGCCCATCTCAAGACCAAGCAGCTTATCGATTTCTTCGCTGCGGGCGGTCAGAAACAGCACCGGCAAACCTGGGGCTAACGTCAGCAAACGGCGGCAAAGCTCAAAACCACTGATATCCGGCAGGCCGACATCAAGAATGGCTAAGTCCGGCAGTCTCTGCGCCGCCGCCTCCAGTACCGGCAGCCCGCGCTCAAAAGAACGCACATCGAAGCCATCCTGTTGCAGCATATAGATTAACGTCTCGGCGATGCTAATCTCATCTTCAACCAGCCAGATTTGCGGTTGTGGCATTTCCACTCCTTTTATTTGCCCCAGGGCATAATCGGCACCGCGCTCAGAGCGTTCTTCGGTGATCCTTCGACAACCCTGTCAGAGTAAGTCAGATAGATAAGCGCATTACGTTTCGCATCATAAAAACGGACGACCTGGAGCTTTTTAAACACCAGCGACGTTCGTTTCTGGAACACGACATCCCCCTGCGCCTTGTTGTTTTTTATCTTCTCGCTGACCTCAATAGGCCCAACCTGCTGGCAGGAGATAGCGGCATCAGAAGTGTCCTCCGCCAGACCCAGCCCACCTTTGATCCCGCCCGTTTTGGCCCGGCTCAGATAGCAGGTGACGTTCTGTACATCCGGGTCGTCAAAGGCTTCAACGACAATTTTATGGTCCGGTCCAAACATCTTAAAAACGGTGTCTACGGATCCGATTTGCTCTGCCTGTACTGCGCCACAGAACATCAGTAGTGAAGAAAGTATGAGGCTTCTGTATTTCATATTGTTACCATTTTTGAATATAACGTGGAGCGACTATTCATTGATGACGACGAAAATGTTTATAGATCACTAATTTACAAAAAAAACATCATGAAAATCAGTCACAATGAGCACTAATGCACAAACAAAACACTGAATGCTAAATCAACAAAGGGTGATATTATCCGATCCCTGTATCAGGCATTTGCCACATTATGGAAGAGGATATTGTATGGATCAGGCTGGAATCATTCGCGATCTGCTTGTGTGGCTGGAAGGCCATCTTGATCAGCCGTTATCATTAGACAATGTGGCGGCAAAAGCGGGCTATTCCAAGTGGCATCTGCAAAGGATGTTCAAAGAAGTGACTGGTCACGCGATTGGGGCTTATATTCGTGCCCGCCGTCTGTCCAAATCCGCTGTCGCGCTGCGCCTGACCTCACGTCCTATCCTCGATATCGCCTTACAGTATCGTTTCGATTCGCAGCAGACTTTTACCCGGGCCTTCAAAAAACAATTTACCCAAACGCCCGCATTTTATCGCCGTTCCCCTGACTGGAGTGCGTTTGGAATACGTCCGCCGATGCGTTTAGGCGAATTTACCTTACCGAAGCATGAGTTTGTCACCCTGCCGGAGATCCAGCTTATCGGCACTACCCAGAGTTACACCTGTTCTCTGGAAGAGATTTCTGATTTCCGTCATCAGATGCGCGTGCAATTCTGGCAGGAATTTCTTGAGGATGCGCTGAGCATTCCGGCAGAAATGTATGGTCTGCATGAGCCCCGGCCAAGCCTCGAAAAAGATGATGAGCAGGAAGTATTCTACACCACTGCGCTGAGGCCTGAGATGGCAGACGGCCACCCGCAAAACGCCCGGCCAGTGCTACTGGAAGGTGGAGATTATGTCATGTTCTCCTATGACGGGCTGTCCACCGGCATTCAGGATTTTATTCTGACCGTTTACGGTACCTGTATGCCAATGCTCAATCTGACCCGCCGCAAGGGCCAGGATATAGAGCGCTATTATCCGCAGGAAGATGCGCGCACGAATGAACCCCCGCGGCATATTCGCTGCGAATATTTAGTCCCCGTCCGCCGTTAACGCTGCAACTCATCCAACGCAGGGGCGTCAAGATGCGACACGTCCCCTGCGGTCTCCACCACCCAACCAGACGCCAACCATGCGCTGTCCTGATAATCAATGCGGGAGATGGAACAGTTGCGCAGGCGCAGACGTCTTTCGGCATAAGCGGGCAGGCCAAGGATCGTGCTAACCAGACAACCCAGCGCCATCCCATGACTGACAATCATCGGGCGACTGCCTGCGGGAAGTTCAAGACAGGCTGCAAGTGCGGCATGCATGCGATCACCAAGCTCCTGCATCGACTCCCCTTGCGGAATGCGACCACCTGCAGTGCCATTGACCAGGGTACGACGCCAGCCTTCTTCTTCTTCTGTCAGTGATTCGATGCGGCGTTTTTCCAGTACGCCCATATCAAGCTCACGCAGTCGCGAATCAAGCGTGATGTCACAACCACAAAGCTCTGCGATGATTTCAGCCGTACGGCGCGTCCGACCAAGGTCACTGGCAATAATGTGGGTGATACCCAGCGCTTTGGCGCGCTCAGCAACCTGCCATGCCTGCTGTTCCCCTTTTTCGGTTAACGGACTGTCTGAATGGCCTTGAATACGTCGCTCGGCGTTCCACTGCGTCTCACCGTGGCGAACAAGGTATACCTGTAACATGCTTTTTTATCCATTATACTGCGATGAAATTTTTTATATGAGGATGGCGTCACCCGCGATAAAGAACGCATCTCATTTCGGGCAGCCAGCTATAGATTATGCACCATGTTGTCGCCGCTACCACAAATCCCGCTAAAATTCGGGCGATTCTACACGCTTTTAATGAGATCTATGGCGCAGGAGCCTGCGAAGTAGAATCCGTTGACGTCGAAAGCGGCGTCCCGGAACAGCCATTGGGTAATGAAGAAACACGTTCCGGCGCCCGTAACCGGGTTCTCAATGCGCGTCACGCAAAACCTGACGCCGACTTCTGGGTCGCCATTGAGGCAGGTATCGATGAAGGCAGCACCTTTAGCTGGGTGGTGATTGAAAATAACCAGCAACGCGGGGAAGCGCGCTCTGCCACCCTGCCCCTTCCTGAGGTCATTTTAAACAAAGTGCGGGCGGGAGAAGCGCTTGGCCCGGCGATGTCGCAATACACCGGGATTGATGAGATTGGCCGCAAAGAGGGCGCGATTGGGGTATTTACGGCGGGGAAACTGACGCGCGCCAGTGTTTACCATCAGGCGGTCATTCTGGCGTTAAGCCCGTTTCACAATCCGGTTTATCGCTGAATCTTGAGCAGAGCCTCTTCCAGCCAGAGACGTAGATCGGCGGGAGCGGCTTTCAGACTGTTTGAGCCACGGGTGATGGTCGCAATCCCCGCGCCCAGCTCCGTTTTCAACTCCCGCTGGCTCATCTCGCCGCGCAGCAGTTCCTCAATAATTCGCACCCGAGTGCCCAGTGCTTCGCGCTCGTCGGGCGTGAGCATTAAATTGAGCAGGGGAAGATGCAAGTCTTGTCCGTAAGCCTGTCTGACGAGTTCCACAAAGCGCAGCCATTCCTGGTTGCGTTGTTCGGCCATGGCCGCTGAATAGGGTGATTGTTGAGTCATAATATTCCGCCATTTCGCTGCGTACTCGTTAAAGAGTACGCAGCATAACATAAACGACGGAAATCAGTAACGCCGCTGCCATTCAGCATCTGTCAGCACCTTCGGTGTAGTTCCGTTCATAAAGAAACGGTAGTACGCGTCATAGGCGAGCACGTTTTTCACATAATTGCGCGTTTCAGAGAACGGAATACTTTCAACAAAGGCGATCGCATCAATACGCCCGCCGCTGTTATTCAACCAGGTTCGCACCCGTCCCGGCCCGGCATTATAAGCCGCGGAGGAGAAAATACGGTTATTGCCGAACTGCTGATAGACATATTGCAGGTAGCTGGTGCCAATGTTGATATTGGTCTCTGGATCAAGCAGCTGAGCTGAATTGCTGTAACCCGGAATACTGAACATCTTCACCGTATGGGTAGCCGTTGCCGGCATAATTTGCATCAGCCCACTGGCGCCAACGGGTGAACGCACTTTCGGGTTCCAGGCGCTCTCCTGACGAGAAATCGCCATCGCATAGCTCTGAGGAATATCTTTACCCTGGGTATAGCGGGTATAGAGATCGTTATACGCCAGCGGGAAGCGCTCCTCCAGCTGATCCCAGAGTTTTCCGGCGATCGTCGCCTGCACACTCAGATCCCACCAGTGCTGAACAAAAGCGTAGCGTGCCAGCTGTGCCTGCTCGGTAACGCTGCGGCTGGTAATCAGGTTGGCCCACTCGCTGCGCGCGGTGTTGTCCTGAGCCCAGTACATCAACTCACGAACCCGCTGCATTTCCGGCCCTTGCGCAAGCGCCGGATCAATATTGCCGGGCGCTTTGTCGATCTTCATCCTGTAGTCTTCACCCAGACGCTGGGCAGCCGCCATCGGGTAAAAACCACGTTGTTGCATCAGGGTGTGGAGGATCTCTTTTGCCTCCGTCTCACGCCCTCGCTCAAGCAGAAGATCGGCCTGCCAGTAGCGCCATTCATCTTTCTCTTTTGCCTCCATTGGCAGGCGTGACAGCCAGGTATTCAAACCGCTGCGATCGCCGTTGCCGATCGCCATTCGCACCCGACGCTCAACGATCGAGGTCGACTGCGAACGCATAATCGCATCGTCGCGCCAACGCGCCTGCTCGTCGGTGACGTCGTTGCCCATCAGTCGCCAGGCAACGGTATCCCTGAGGGTCTGGGTTTGATCCTCATTAAGCTGCTGCGCCTGCACCAGTGACGGGATCATCAGGCGCGCATTTTCCACATCCTGCCGTGCCACGCTCTCGAAAGCTTCTGCAGCCATCTGGCGGGTGAAGTCTGTCGCCCCGGTGGTACGGGCAAAGTCCATCACGCTTTTCGGATCGTTCGCCAGCGCGATAATTGCCGTTGAGATGGTTTGATAATCTGCCGGCATCTGCCCCGCCAGCAAGGTAACCAGTCGGGTATTGCCCGCTTTCATTGCCAGCCGAATCCGCTCCAGAAACGCCAGCGGATCCTGGGTACCGGATGCCCGCCACGCGCCAAACAGCCGATCGCAGGCGTTTGGCTGGCTGCTGCCGGTCAGCCAGAGGTCCTTTGCGCCCTGCCAGGCGGCCTCTGCCTGCCCGGTGCTCCATTTGGCATAGTAGTAGTTACATTGCGCTTCGGTTGACGCCGGTTTATCCGGGCTGAATGCCAGTAAGCCACGCCAGTCCTGCCGACGGGCCAGCTCATTCACAAAGCGTGTTTTCAGGGTTCGCGCCGGAGGAAGCGTCGGATTGGCCTGAATAAAGTTGCTCACGGCAAGCGAGGGCTGATTCATCAGATCGCCGCTGAGCTGCCGGTACTCAAGGTACGGATAAAGCGGGTAATCTTTCAGCGTGGGCATCAGCTGCGCCACCACATCCATCTGATTGTTGTCCCACGCCTGCTTGATTTGCGCATAGCGATTGCGTTGTTCATCCAGTGAGTCCGCCCGAACTGCATTGCTGAAGGACAACAAACAAATACTGGCAGCCAGATAACGCCAAGCAACATGTTTAGCTCTCTGCACCGCGCATTCCTCTTATCAAAACAGTAATAGCAGCATCATGCCGCACAATTTCTTAATGCTAACCGTGCCCGCTATAACGCGCCACGTAATGCACATTTTTTTACCTTTCTCGCATGTTTTAGCCTGGCTTTCGAGGCTGGCTGGGATTGGGCAAAGAAAACGGCTACACTCCGCTGTTGATATTACATAAAAAGAGGCGAAGTCCAACGTGGCTCAATTCGTATATACCATGCACCGTGTCGGCAAGGTGGTTCCGCCGAAACGTCATATTCTGAAAAATATCTCACTGAGTTTCTTCCCTGGCGCCAAAATCGGCGTACTGGGTCTTAACGGTGCCGGTAAATCTACCCTGCTGCGCATTATGGCGGGCATTGACACCGACATAGAAGGCGAAGCCCGTCCACAACCGGGTCTTAAGATCGGCTACCTGCCGCAGGAGCCACAGTTAAACGTCGAGCATACTGTTCGCGAATCCGTTGAAGAAGCCGTTGCCGAAGTGGTTAACGCGCTGAAAGGTCTGGATGAGGTGTACGCCAAATACGCCGAACCCGATGCTGACTTCGATAAACTCGCCGCACAACAGGGCAAGTTTGAAGAAATTATTCAGGCTCATGACGGTCACAACCTGAACGTGCAGCTGGAGCGCGCGGCCGATGCCCTGCGTCTGCCGGACTGGGATGCTAAAATTGGCAATCTGTCCGGTGGTGAGCGCCGCCGCGTGGCACTGTGCCGCCTGCTGCTCGAAAAGCCAGATATGCTGCTGCTTGATGAACCAACCAACCACCTGGATGCCGAATCTGTCGCCTGGCTGGAACGCTTCCTGCACGACTTCGAAGGCACCGTTGTGGCGATTACCCACGACCGTTACTTCCTTGATAACGTTGCTGGCTGGATCCTTGAGCTGGACCGCGGTGAAGGTATTCCGTGGGAAGGTAACTACTCCTCCTGGCTGGAGCAAAAAGATCAGCGTCTGGCTCAGGAAGCCTCTCAGGAAGCGGCTCGCCGTAAATCCATTGAGAAAGAGCTGGAGTGGGTTCGTCAGGGCGCTAAAGGCCGCCAGTCTAAGGGTAAAGCCCGTCTGGCACGCTTTGAAGAGCTGAACAACACCGAATACCAGAAACGTAACGAAACCAACGAACTCTTTATTCCACCTGGAGCACGTCTGGGCGATAAAGTCGTTGAGGTCAGCAACCTGCGTAAATCCTATGGCGATCGCCTGCTGATCGACGACCTGAGCTTCTCGGTACCGAAAGGGGCAATTGTCGGGATCATTGGCCCGAACGGCGCGGGTAAATCAACTCTGTTCCGTATGATGTCCGGTCAGGAACAGCCTGATAGCGGCGCCATCTCCCTGGGTGAAACCGTGAAACTGGCATCCGTTGACCAGTTCCGTGACGCCATGGATAACAGCAAAACCGTGTGGGAAGAAGTTTCCGGCGGGCTGGATATCATGCGTGTTGGCAACACCGAAATGCCAAGCCGCGCTTATGTAGGCCGCTTTAACTTTAAAGGTGTTGATCAGGGTAAACGCGTCGGCGAGCTGTCCGGTGGTGAACGCGGGCGTTTGCACCTGGCGAAACTGCTGCAGGTTGGCGGTAACGTTCTGCTGCTCGATGAACCAACCAACGACCTGGACATCGAAACCCTGCGCGCATTAGAAAACGCCCTGCTCGAATTCCCGGGCTGCGCCATGGTTATCTCGCATGACCGCTGGTTCCTTGACCGTATCGCCACCCACATTCTGGATTACCAGGATGAAGGTAAAGTAGAATTCTTTGAAGGTAACTTTACCGAATACGAAGAGTACAAGAAACGCACGCTGGGCGCTGATGCGCTGGAGCCAAAGCGTATCAAGTACAAACGCGTGACAAAATAAACAGCAAAAGGCAACGTAACAAACAGCAAAGGCAACGTCAGTTGCCTTTTTAGTGTTTTCTCCCTCTCCCCGTGGGAGAGATACCGTCTTGCGGTTCAGGCCGCAAGCGGTATTTCAGCGTCGAACATGCGGCCCGATTTCACTACCC
>NZ_CBFFRJ010000107.1:0-18292 GCF_965644225.1 Phytobacter sp. V91
TTGGGCGGCTCATGGTTTGTCGGCGCCTTTGAGGCGCTCACCCTAAAGCCTCCGGCTCTGCCGGAGGATACTTACTAGTGACTGAGATCGCACATTAATAAATTCAGGGATCTTGCGAATATAAACAAAGGCTAAACCAATGCCTGGTAACAAAATAACAGGTTAAAGCCAGCCTTCATCTTTGCAGATCATCCACAGACGCATATCAAACTCCAGTTGGTGATACTGCGGCTCCATATGGCAACATAATTGATAGAACGCCTTGTTGTGATCTTTCTCTTTCAGATGCGCCAGCTCATGCACCACGATCATGCGTAAAAATGCCTCCGGCGCCTGACGAAACACCGTTGCCACACGGATCTCGGCTTTTGCTTTTAGTTTGCCGCCCTGCACGCGCGAGACCGACGTATGCAGCCCCAGCGCATTCTTCAGTACATGGATTTTGCTGTCATAAGCCACCTTGTTGATTTGTGGCGCATTACGCAAAAACTGGTTTTTGAAATCCTGGGTGTACTGGTACAGCGCCTTATCGGTGGTGATATCATGAGTGCCCGGATACCTTGTCTGTATCACCTCGCCGAGGCGATTCTGCGTAATCAGAGTTTGTACCTGGTTCAGCAGCGATTCAGGATAACCTTGTAAATAAGTAAGCGTTGTCATAGCCAGGGGTTTACATCTCCGGATAATTAAGCGATAAAACGCGCGAATTCTAGCATTCCGGAGGGGCGATGGGCCAGGTTGAGTTAATCGGACAGTCATTTGCATTAGAGCGTTTTCCACCCAATGCCGAAGAAGCGTCATTACAGGCGTGGGACGCGGCAGATGAGTATTTATTGCATCAGTTAAATGATGCCGAGGGCGTTACGCTCATTTTCAATGACAACTTTGGCGCACTTGCCTGCGCGCTGGCAGACTGCCGACCGGTTAGCATCACCGACTCTTTTATTGCTGAACAGGCCACCCGCCACAACCTGAGCCTTAACGGCCTGGATGAAGATGCGGTGGTGTTTCTCGACAGCCTCAGCGAGCTGCCGGATGCCCCGACGCGGGTGCTGATTAAGATCCCAAAACAGCTCGCCCTGCTCGAGCAGCAACTGCACGCATTGCGCCGTGTTGTGACGCCAGAAACGCAGATTATTGCCGGCGCCAAAACCCGTGATATTCACAACTCCACTATGGCGTTGTTTGAGAAGATCCTCGGCCCGACCACCACCACCCTGGCGTGGAAAAAGGCGCGACTGATCCACTGTACTTTTACCGCGCCTGAGGTTGCTGACGCACCTGAGACCTGCAGCTGGAAGCTGGACGGTACCGACTGGACTATCCACAACCATGCCAACGTCTTCTCCCGCAGCGGGCTGGATATTGGCGCTCGCCTGTTTATGCAGCATCTGCCTTCAGACATTGAAGGCGAGCTGGCGGATCTCGGCTGTGGTAACGGCGTCATTGGCCTGAAGCTGCTGGCGCAAAACCCGAACGCCCGCGTGCTCTTCACTGATGAATCGCATATGGCGGTGGCTTCCAGTTTGTTAAACGTGGAAGCCAATATGCCGGAAGCGTTAACGCGCAGTGAGTTTATGGTCAATAACGGCCTGGCAGGTATTGAACACGATCGCTTTGATGCGGTGCTGTGTAACCCGCCGTTCCATCAGCAGAGCGCCATTACCGACCATATCGCCTGGGAGATGTTCCACGATGCTCGCCGTAGCCTGAAGTATGGCGGTGAACTGATTGTGGTCGGCAACCGCCATCTTGATTACTTCCGCAAGCTGAAGAAGATTTTCGGTAACTGCAGCAATGTGGGCGCTTCAGGTAAGTTTGCGGTGCTAAAAGCGGTGAAAATACGCAAAAAGCGGTAAGGGAACGGTTTTCTCCCTCTCCCTGAGGGCTGAGGGCTCCCCAGAAAAAAATGCCCGCACGGACAGTCCCCTCTCCCATTTTGGGAGAGGGTTAGGGTGAGGGGGAGAAAAGCGCAGTATGGCTCAGTCTCCTCACCTCAATTCTCCCCAAAAGAAACGATAAATCAGATCTCCAGCGCCAGCCTTGTTCCCTGGGCAATTGCCCGGCGGGCATCCAGCTCCATTGCCACATCGCACCCGCCAATCAAATGCACCGGTTTTCCGGTCGCCCGCAAGGGTTCAAGCAGTTCACGGCGCGGCTCCTGGCCTGCGCAGAGCACAATATTATCCACCGCCAGCAATTGCGGCTCGCCATTGATCAGCAGATGCAGACCCGCGTCATCTATCTTCTGATAGCTTACCGCCGGGATCATTTTCACCCCGCGCGCCAGAAGCGTTGTGCGATGGATCCAGCCGGTTGTTTTACCTAAGCCTTCACCAGGCTTAGAGGCTTTGCGCTGCAACATCACAATCCGGCGTGGGCTTTTTGCCAACTGCGGCCCTTCCGGACGTAGCCCCCCAACATGGCTCAGGCTGGTGTCGATCCCCCATTCAACGCAGAACTCGGCGATATTCTGGCTGGTGGGTTCACCTGGCTGGCTTAAGTACATCGCGGTATCAAAACCGATCCCGCCGCAACCGATGATCGCCACGTTCTCACCCACCGGAACCTTGTCGCGCAGCACATCCAGGTAGCTCAGTACTTTCGGGAGGGCTATTCCCTCTATTTCCGGGGTGCGCGGCGCAATACCGCTGGCAAGGACCACCTCATCAAACGCCCTGAGCATCTCAGGCAGGACGAACTGGTTAAGCCGAAGCTCGACCCCGGTTATCTCAATCATGCGTCGGTAATAGCGCAGCGTCTGGTAAAACTCCTCTTTGCCGGGGATCTGTTTGGCGATATTAAACTGCCCGCCAGGCTCTGCGGCGGCATCAAACAGGGTCACGCTATGCCCACGGGCGGCTGCATTGATCGCAAAAGCCAGCCCGGCCGGGCCTGCACCTACGACCGCCAGGGTTTTGCGGGTGACGGCGGGCAGGAGCGGCATTTTCGTTTCATGGCAGGCGCGGGGATTGACCAGGCAGGAGGTAATTTTGCCGACAAAAATCTGATCCAGACAGGCCTGATTACAGCCGATACAGGTGTTTATCTCATCCGCCCGACCGCTTTGCGCCTTGGAGAGGATCTCCGCATCGGCGAGGAATGGACGGGCCATTGACACCATATCGGCATCGCCACGGGCGAGCAGATCGTTGGCGACCTGGGGATCGTTAATACGGTTGGTGGTGACCAGCGGCAGGCCGATTTTACCTTTGAGCTTACGGGTCACCCAGCTAAACGCCGCGCGCGGAACCGAAGTGGCAATGGTGGGGATCCGCGCTTCATGCCAGCCAATCCCGGTATTAATCAGGGTCGCTCCGGCAGCCTCGATCGCTTTTGCCAACTGCAGGGTTTGTTCAAACACGCCGCCGCCTTCGACCAGATCCAGCATCGACAGGCGGTAGATAATAATAAAGTTGCGGCCCACCCGTTCCCGTACCGCCCGCACGACCTCCACGGCGAAGCGCATCCGGCGGGAATAATCACCGCCCCATTGGTCATCGCGCTGGTTGGTTCGGGCGGCGAGAAATTCGTTAATTAAATAGCCTTCCGAGCCCATCACCTCCACGCCGTCATAGCCTGCCAGCTGCGCCAGCTGGGCGCAGCGGGCAAAATCGTCAATCAGCGTGAGGATTTCGTCATGGCTCAGGGCATGGGGAGTAAAACGATTAATGGGCGCCTGGATAGCCGAAGGCGCGACAAGCGCAGGCTGATAGCTGTAACGTCCGGTGTGCAGAATTTGCAGGGCGATTTTTCCCCCTTCCTGGTGCACGGCGTCGGTTATCAGGCGGTGATGAGGCAGCTGGCTTTCATCGTTCAGCACCGCCCCGCCTTGCATGGTTACACCGGAAAGCGCCGGAGCCACGCCGCCGGTCACAATCAGCGCCACCCCGTGACGCGCGCGCTCGGCGTAGAAGGCCGCCAGCCGCGCGGCCCCATCCGGATGCTCCTCCAGCCCGGTATGCATCGACCCCATCAGCACACGATTTTTTAAGGTAGTAAAACCCAGCTCAAGCGGGGCAAATAACGACGTGTAGTGGCTCATAAGGCTTCCAATGTAAAATTATTGTTATGTGGTCGGATGAGTTGTAATTTAGCTGTTACATAGGAAAAGGAAAAAGGGGATTGCGGCGATTGTGATGGGATTCAAAGAATGGTGCGGATGCGGTTGCCTCACGCCCGACCCGACAGCCTGAAGGTATAGGCTGAGTGTACCGCGTCAGCGGCGATTTTCTGAGCCATAGCCCGGGTCGCCAGGGCGGTGGCGCTTGAACCGCCCTGGCACGTTCACCGGCGATATGGCGACAGAGAAGCAAGGAACATAAAGTGAACGGAATGACCTCCAGAGCCGTATGTTTCCCCTCACCCTAACCCTCTCCCAAAATGGGAGAGGGGACTGTCCGTGCGGGCATTTTTTTCTGGAGATCCCTCTCCCTTTTTAGGGAGAGGGCGGGGTGAGGGTCAGAATTACACTTCTTCTTCTACTGCGACACGCAGCGCGGCGAGTGCGGTGCGTGCGGCTTTCAACACCTGCTCGCACTGCTCGATGGTCAGGGTTAACGGCGGTTCGATACGAATGGTTTTCGAGTTATTGAGGGTTCCGGCGACCAGCACGCGCTGGCGGAACATCTCGCTGGCGAAGGTGTAGCCAATTTCGTTGTCCACAAACTCGATAGCCATCAGCATCCCTCTGCCGCGGGCTTCCTGCACCAGATCCGGATATTCACGCGCTAACAGGCGGAAACCGTCCAGCAGCATGTCACCTTTCTGTTCAGCCTGAGCCGGTAGGTTCTCTTCCAGCAGCACGTTGATGGTGGCCAGCGCTGCCGCACAGGCCAACGGGTTACCGCCAAAGGTGGTGGTATGCAGGAAAGGATTATCGAACAGGACTGAAAAGACCTCTTCCGTGGCGATGGTCGCGCCAATCGGCATGACGCCTCCGCCCAGGGCTTTGGCGAGGCACAAAATGTCCGGGTGCACGTTTTCATGCTCGCAGGCGAACATTTTACCCGTGCGACCCATCCCGGTTTGCACCTCGTCAAAAATAAGCAGGGCGCCAAACTCATCGCACAGCTTACGTACCGCAGGCAGATAACCCGGTGGCGGCAGGATCACGCCGCCTTCACCCTGAATGGGCTCAAGGATCACCGCAGCCACGTCATCACCGGTGCTATGGCATTCACTGAGCATGGTGCGCATGGCCTCAATGTTGCTAAAGGGCACGTGACGGAAACCCGGCAGTAACGGCATAAAGGGCTTACGGAAGGTGGATTTAGCCGTTGCGGAGAGGGCACCTAATGATTTGCCATGGAACGCGCTGCTGGCGGCAATAAAGGTGAATTTTCCCCGTGGCGACTGGTACGCCTTGGCAAGCTTTAATGCCGCCTCAACGGATTCGGTGCCGCTGTTGCTGAAGAAGCTGTATTTCAGTTTGCCCGGTGTGAGTGCGGCCAGGGTTTTTGCCAGCATCGCCCGCAGAGGGTCGAGGAGTTCCTGGCTATGCAGAGGTTGTTTTGCGAGTTGATTCTGTACGGCGGATACAACGACTGGATTACGGTGCCCCACATTGAAGATGCCAAACCCACCCAGACAATCTAAAAACTCCTGACCCTGAGTGTCGACAAGCGTGTTCAGACTGCTCGCTTGCCATTCTACGGCTCCGTAATCCCCGCCAGCGGTGACAGATTTTCGATACTCCAAAAACCCCGGGTTTACATGCTCTTTAAAATATTCCCTGACCTCTCGGTTCAGTTCTTTCATCTCGTCATGATCAAGCGTTCGCTTTTCAATCAGATTCAATGCGTGAGCGCTGCACGCTAAAGCCGATGCGCTGGAAGGTAACCTGTTCAAAATGAGCTCCTGGCAGGGCGTATCACATGATACTGATTTAAGTATTGCAGGGATTGCGCCACATCGAAGCCGCAAACAAAAATCGGGATAAACGCCAGGGATAAAGTGAAATCTGCGGAATTAGATCCCGTTAGCTCGCTGTCTGAGCAGGATAAAGTGGATGAAAAGTAAACATTTTGTTGATGAATAGCTACACGATTGCGCCAGTGTGGTGCATGGCGCGCCCCTTAATGAGGCAGCCATGGTTAACATAATTAAGTTGTTTCATGGTGAAACTATATAAATCATCTGGTTATATGACATACTAAAAATATGGGTTTTTGCCGATTTGCGATCTAAATCAAATTTAACAACTAAAGATAAATTCATTATCGCCGAAATAACATCCGCCGTATTTTTTAACAGACAAATAACCTGCACAGGACGCTAACATGGCTTCTCCCCCGAATGTCGATCAACGGGAGTACATCCTTGATGATGACACCACTTTGATGTCGACCACCGATCTGCAAAGCATTATCACCCACGCTAACGACAACTTCTCTCGGGTCAGCGGCTTCAGTCAGGAAGAACTGATTGGCCAGCCGCACAATCTCGTGCGCCACCCCGACATGCCGAAAGCCGCATTTGCGGACATGTGGTTCACCTTAAAACAGGGCGAGCCCTGGAGCGGGATCGTAAAAAACCGCCGCCGTAACGGCGATCACTACTGGGTACGGGCCAATGCAGCGCCGATGGTGCGTAACGGTAAGGTTACGGGATATATGTCCATTCGCACCCGTGCCTCCGCAGAAGAAATTGCTGCGGTAACGCCGCTTTATCAGGCGTTGCAGGAAGGCCGGGCGAAAAAGCGGATCCATAAAGGGCTGGTGGTTAGTCCTGGCCTGCGGGGCGCGCTGCCTTCAATGCCACTGCGCTGGCGGGCCCGTAGCGTGATGATGCTGATGTGGCTGGTCCAGGCCGCAGGACTGTGGCTGATGAACAGCGGCCTGGCTCCCCTGGCGCTGAGTACGCTGGTGATGCTGCTGGGGTGCGCCTGCTACGAGTGGCAGATTATTCGCCCGGTAGAGCGCGTTTCGCGTCAGGCGCTGAGTGTGGCAACCGGAGAGCGTAACAGCGTAGAGCAAATAAACTGCAGCGATGAGCTGGGACTGACCCTGCGTGCCATTGGGCAGCTTGGCCTGATGTGCCGCTGGCTGATTAATGATGTTTCCTGCCAGGTCAGTAGTGTGCGAAACGGCAGTGATACGCTGGCGAAAGGCAATGATGCCCTTAATGAACGCACCCGCCAGACGGTTGTCAATGTGCAGCAAACCGTGGTCACCATGAGTCAGATGGCGGCATCGGTACAGAACAATTCTCAGACCGCCTCGGCGGCAGACAAACTCTCCAGCTCGGCCTGCGATGCGGCGACCCAGGGCGGTAATGCGATGGAAACCGTCGTCAAAACCATGGATGAGATTGCTGACAGCACCCAGCGTATTGGTTCGATAACCAAACTGATTAATGACATTGCGTTTCAGACCAATATTCTGGCGCTGAATGCGGCGGTTGAAGCGGCCAGAGCGGGCGAGCAGGGCAAAGGTTTCGCGGTGGTCGCCGGAGAAGTGCGGCACCTGGCTAGCCGGAGCGCCAGTGCGGCCAACGATATCCGTAAGCTGATTGATGCCAGCGCCAGCAAAGTGCAGTCAGGCTATGACCAGGTGCATGCTGCCGGACGCACCATGGCGGATATTGTTTCGCAGGTGCAGAATGTGACCTCGCTGATTGGACAGATCAGCAGTTCCACGTCGGAGCAGGCGCAGGGGCTGTCGGAGCTGACCCATGCGGTGGCGGAGCTGGAAGCCATTACCCAGAAAAATGCCGGGCTGGTAGAGGAGAGCGCCAGCGTGTCGGCGATGGTAAAACACCGGGCCAGTCGTTTGCAGGATGCGGTGTCGGTACTGCATTAAAGGGTAATAAACGCAACTCAACATTTTCCATTTACCTTAAGGCAAATATTCAATCCCAGGGAGGTTTTTCACCGCTTCCCTGGTACTTTTTTTCACCTTAATTCCGATAAATAAAAATATCTTCCCAGCCAAATACCCCTCATTTAATTATTGGATTATTTTGTAATTATATTTTTTAATATTTGTTAAATCGGCCATGATGTTGATCAAAATATCACCGCTTTATATTTGTAAACACTAAGGTTTTAATTCTGGTAAAATTATAGTTTAGCCGGATTAATATTTGTTGCGCAAACAAAGACTCGGTGAATATAACGATCAATAGATCTCAATTAATCGATTTAAACTATCAAGTAACGTAGTGTTATAATAAAAAAACGATCAATCTCATAAAGTTAGTTGCAACGTTACCGATAACCAGCAATGGAGGTGATATTTTAATCAGCTCCATAAGATCCTTGCGCACTAACTCTATGTGGTGCATGTGTTTTGTTAGGACAACAATAAGTTTCATGAGGAATATATGTTTTTACATGATGTAAAAATTGGCACCAAGTTATTTCTGGCGTTTGGATTCTTTATCGTCTTAATGGTGGTCAGTTCTTGTCTTTCATTGTTCAGCCTGAATCGTGCGAATAATGGAATGCAAAATATGGTTCATAGCGACTATCCGACAACGGTAAAAGCCAATCAGCTAATTGATAACTTTCAGACATTCGTCAGTACGCAGCAGTTAATGCTGCTGGATACCGATGGTAAGTGGCGAGAAGAAACCCAAAAGCAACTTAGCGATATTAGTTCGCGAATTACCCTGTTGCTTGAAGACCTCAGCAAAAACCTTCCAGAAGCTGAATCACAGAAAATCCTCGCGGACATCAAAGAAGTCCGTCAGCAATTTCTCGATTCGCGTTTTCGCATTCTGGAAAGCGTCAAAAATAACGACCAGGCAGCGGCCGTCAATGAAATGATGACCAAAATGGTACCGATTCAGAATGCCTACAAAGAGAAAGTGCTGGCGCTGATTGCCATTCAGGATGGGCAGATGAGCAAGGCGGGCGATGAGGTGCAGGCTGATTTCAGCGCCAACCGCCTGCTGCTGATCCTGCTGACGATTTTCTGTATCGGTATTGGTAGCTTGATGGGCTGGTATATCGTGCGGATGATCACCCGACCGCTGCATGAAGCAGTGGATTTTGCCGGGGCTATTGCCGCAGGCGATCTGACCGGAACGATTCATTCCAGCTCCCGTGACGAGACTGGCGTACTGCTGCGTTCCCTGATGGAGATGAAAAATCGTCTGGTGAGCATTGTGCAGGAAGTGCAGTTCGGCTCGGAAAGTATCTCCAGCGCGGCGGCACAGATTGTTGCAGGTAACCAGGATCTGGCGGCGCGTACTGAGGAGCAGGCAAGCTCGGTCGAGCAAACCGCCTCTTCGATGGAGCAGATCACTGCAACGGTGAAAAATACCGCTGAACACACAACCGAGGCGACGAATCTCTCTGCTGATGCCGCAACCGTGGTGAAGAACAACGGCGAGATGATGAAGCAGGTCACCGAGAAGATGCGTGTTATCAACGACACCTCTAACCGGATGTCAGACATCATCAACCTGATCGACGCCATTGCCTTCCAGACCAATATCCTGGCGCTGAACGCCGCGGTTGAAGCCGCGCGTGCCGGTGAGCATGGGCGTGGGTTTGCGGTGGTCGCCGGGGAAGTGCGGCAGCTGGCGCAAAAAAGCGCCTCATCGGCTAACGATATCCGTCAGTTGATCGAAAGCTCGACCAGTCAGACCCGTGAAGGGATGGCGCTGGTGGAGAAAGCCGGCAATCTGATTAACGGTATGGTGAATAACGTGCAGGAGATGAACGTGCTGCTGCGTGAAATTGGCCAGGCGAGCCGTGAGCAGACGGATGGCATCTCGCAGATCAACAGCGCCATTGGCCTGATTGACGCCACCACCCAGCAGAACTCCAGCCTGGTTGAAGAGTCGGTTGCCGCAGCGGCGGCGCTGAACGAGCAGGCAGAACACCTGCAGGGACTGGTGCAGGTATTCCGCATAAGCAACGAGAGGCAACCCGCCTAATCGAGTTGTGAAATTTCCAGTGCCGCGCGGTCAATCACGCCAACAATCTGTTTGAGCTGCGCGGCGCTGATTTCTCCCTGATTCACTTTCAAATCCAGCACGGCTTTAAAGTTCTCCAGCGCCCGTTTCATCTGCGGATCTTTACGCAGCTGAAAGCCCACGCTGCGGGCTTTGATGCGCGCCTGAATATGCGCCAGATGCTCGCTGTTCTCTGCCATCCATGCCTCGCCCTGCGGGGTAATGGCGATTTTTTTGCGCCCGCCTTCCTCCACGCTGATGACGATCAATTGTTGATCCTGCAGGAAGTCGAGAGTCGGGTAGATAACGCCAGGGCTGGGGGTGTAGTGGCCCTGAGTCAGGGATTCAATCTCTTTGATCAGTTCATAGCCATGGCTGGCATTGCGGGTCAGGAGATCCAGAATGACCAGACGCAATTCACCGTGACCGAAAAAGCGCTGGCGACGGCCGCCGCCGCGCCCATGATGATGCTCGCCATGAGCCTGTTCTCTGCCGTGGGTATGTTCGCCGTCAACGTCTGAGGAAGGGTGTCGCATGCGGTGCCTCCGTATTAGATTTGATATATCTAATTTATATCTGATTTTTCATATTAGACAACAGTGAAAATGGTTTATTTTTCATTGCATTGTTTTTATTGATTATTTTGTTGTGTTTTGGCAAGGCGTGCGCTTATGTTCTGGTGTATCTAAAAAAGATCTTGTCTTCTGCGCAAACAGCAACCATTATCATTCAGGAAAATACAGATATATCGAATTTAACTTCACGAAGGCCGATTATGACAACCCAACAACAACGTTACCCGCAGCGTGTGCGTAATGAACTGCGTTTTCGCGAATTAACGGTTTTGCGCGTGGAGCGCATTGGCGCAGGCTTCCAGCGCATTGTGCTGGGCGGTGACGCGCTCGAAGGCTTTAGCTCGAAAGGTTTTGATGACCACACCAAAGTGTTTTTCCCGCAACCGGGCAGCACTTTCACGCCGCCGCAGGTCACCGACGAAGGCATTGTGTGGGGCGACGGGCCGCGTCCTGCTTCACGGGATTACACGCCGCTGTATGACGAAAGTCGTCATGAACTGGCGATTGATTTCTTTATCCACGATGGCGGTGTGGCATGTGACTGGGCGATGAATGCCAAAGCGGGAGATTCCCTGACGATTGGCGGCCCGCGCGGCTCGCTGGTGGTGCCAGAAGATTATGCCTGGCAGTTTTACGTCTGTGACGAGTCCGGGATGCCCGCGCTGCGCCGTCGTCTGGAAGGATTAGATACGCTGGCGGTGCGCCCGGAGGTCAACGCGGTGGTAACCATTGCCGACGCCGCTTATAAAGATTACCTGGCTCACTTAAGTCATTACAACATTGAATGGGTGATTGGCCATGATGCCCAGGCAGTCGCGAACAAGCTGGCGGCGGCGAAAGTGCCGGAGGCTGAATATTATATCTGGCTCACCGGCGAGGGCGCGGTGGTGAAATCGCTGCTGGATCTGGTGGAGACTAAAAACGTCGATCAGAATCTGGTGCGTGGCCAGGCGTACTGGCACAAAAAGTAATGGACGTTACGCCCGGCGGCCCGGCGTTTACCGGGCCATCCGACACTCACGCCACTTCTTCGTACTCGGCGTCGTTTACCTGCTGCTCCAGCGTCTGGCGAATTTCGCCGAGCGCTTTCTCCTGCTGGCGGAAATAACTCTCCTGGTCGGTTAGCGTGGCCACCAGTTGCCAGGACTCCTCTTTTTCCAGCGTGTTGAGTTCCTCAATCAGGCTGGCGATATGCTGTTTAACCTCAAGAATACGCTGGCGCAGACGCTGCAAATCGTTGAGGCGATCGCTGGCCATCAAAGGCTCCAGCCCTTTTTGTAAGCGGGTTAAGATAGAGCGGATTGCGACCAGATCGCCGCGCTGACGGGCCTGATTCAGCTCGACCATGATGCCATGCGCTTCGTCTTTAAAGCCGTCATCCACCAGATCCGGATGGCATAATTTACTGGCCTGACGCCACAACCGTTTCAGCTCTGAACGCTCGTCCGGCGACATTTTTTGCTCAAAGCCAAAGCGTTTTTCTGCATCAAACTGCTGTTCCTGATAATCCTCGTACTCCTGACGGGCTTCATCCCGGGCCTGGCGCGCCGGTTCATCTTCACGGATCAGCCCTTTCTCCAGCTCCTGGGCTTCGGCCAGCAGGGAAGCGATAAGCGCGTTTTGCTGTTGCAGATGCTTGCGTGCTTCTGCTGCCTGCAATGACTGCGGCGGGAAACTTTGCCAGCGGCGGGTCAGGGTGACCAGCACATCAACGGCCTGCGCCAGATATTGCTGGCAGCGCAGATAGTCGGCCTCACGGCGGCGGGCTTCCGCTTCCTGACGGCGCACCGTGGCTTCGGCAAGGATCTTACGCAGACGTAAAATCTGCGACATCAGCGGCCCGAGGCGGGTGAGATAGAGATCGTTGAAATCATCCAGCAGCTGAATACGTGTGTTACGTTTGTCGATAAGCTCGCGTAGCTGTTCTTCCAGCGCTTTTAGCTCCAGTTTGCTGGCAGCAACCTGCGGATCCTGCCAGTGCACAACGGAACGCTGGTTTTGCAGCCAGTGGGCAATGGCGCGCAGAGCGTCACTGTAGTTCTTCTCTTCCAGCGCCCACACGATATACGCCAGCTCACCGTCCGTCGCTTCGGTTTTCAGTAATGGAAGCTGACTGAGGATGATCCCGTCATCTTCCAGTTCAATCGCGTATTTAATGATTTCAAGCCGTTTGATAGGTTTGTTCATGGCGTTTCGTTAAGGCGCTTAAGTGATTCAGTTAATGGTAGTTGTTATTTGCGAACATGAAATAAGCTTATTGTCGCAGCCGCAAATGGCTGCGTACCCACCCAGGCAGATTAGCATGTGCCCGCCGGTGCCGATATGGTCGAAATCATAATACAGGCGACAGGTTACAGTGCATTAGTATTCCGCAAATAAATACCTCTCCAGTTCGAATTTTAGTCATCCCCGCTCGTTACATATTCATCCCATGAAGTGATTTAGCTCTCAAATCTCCATGAAACCGGTTGCATGGACTTTTGACCAGGTTAGCATGAAACCGGTTTCACTCAGTTGCATGACACACTTCCGATAAAAAAAGGTAGATAAAACATGGCTGTTATCCGGGATTACAACAAATTAGCAGGCGATATCCTCCGGGAGGTTGGGGGGGAAGAAAACATCAATAGCTTTTCCCGCTGCGCCACGCGCTTACGTCTGGTTTTGAACGACACCCCTGCCGATGCAAAACGTCAGGTGCAGGCTTTACCTGGAGTCATTGCGGTTGTTGAAAGCGGCGGGCAATTTCAGGTGGTGATCGGCACTCATGTGGCTGATGTGTTCAATGCCATGTCGGGTCTGGTGAAAGAGACCGGAACGGCTCCTGTCAGCCAGAAGAAAACAAGCTGGCTGGATGCGGTGATTGCCACCATGTCCGCCGTGTTTGCGCCAATCGTCTATATTCTGGCGGCGGCCGGGATCCTGCAGGGGCTGTTGATTGTGCTCGGCCTGATTGATGCCGATATCAAAACCACCGGCACCTTTGCCGTACTGAACTTTATGTCCTGGACGCCGTTTGCCTTCCTGCCGGTGTTTATCGCCATCACGGCGGCGCGTCATTTCAAATGTAATCCCTTTATTGCCGTTCTCTGCTGCTGTGCGCTGATTAGCCCTGACTGGGCGGCGCTGGCAGGCCGCATTGCCGGCGGTGAGAGCATTAATTTCCTCTTTTTCCCGTTGTCGAAAACGGTCTATACCTCCTCCGTTTTACCGCCGCTGTTCCTGGTGTGGGCGCTCTCCTGGTTTGAACGCCGGGTTGAAAAATGGATGCCGGAAGTGGTCAGCCCGCTGTTTACCCCGCTGATTTGCTTTGTGGTGATTGTGCCGCTGACGCTTATCGTGATTGGCCCTATTACCACCTGGGCGGCAATGGGCGTGGCAAATGGCTATAACGCGCTGTTCCACGCCGCGCCTGCTGTTGCGGCGGCGGTGATTGGTGGTGTCTGGCAGATTATCGTTATCTTCGGCGTGCACTGGGGTATTACGCCGGTGATCATGGCGAACTTCGACACCCAGGGTTATGACTCCTTCCAGGCTTACCAGACCATTGCGGTTATCGGCCAGATGGCGGCGGTGTTTGGCGTGTTCCTGAAAACCCGTAACACCCAGTTAAAAGCGACCTCAATGTCGGCCGGTATTACCGCGATTTTCGGTATCACCGAACCGGCGATTTATGGTGTGACCCTGCGTTACAAAAAACCCTTTATCTGCGGCTGTATCGGTGGTGCGGTGGGTGCGGTTGTTGCCAGCCTCTTTGGTAGCCTCTACTACGCTTATGCGGCGCTGCCGGGCCTGTTCACGCTGGTGAATGCCATTAGCCCGGATGCCCCGATGTCCTTTATCGGCGAACTGGCCGGGGCAGGTACGGCCATTGTGCTGACCATTGTGATGGTGCAGTTCGTGGGCTTTGAAGATCCGGCCAATGAAGTCGAAACGAAAACCGTTGAACCGGTAAAAGCGCAGGCGACGCCGAATGTTGCGGTCGCTTCTGTTGAGATGTTAAGCCCGCTGAAAGGCGAAGTGATTGCGCTCGAAAGCGTGCCTGATGAAGCCTTTGCGGGTAAAGCGCTGGGTGATGGTATCGCCATCAAACCATTCGAGGGCCGGGTGGTCGCACCCTGTGACGCCACGGTCGCAACGCTTATCGATTCACATCATGCCATCGGGTTATTGTGCGATAATGGCGCAGAGTTACTGATCCATGTCGGCTTAAATACCGTCAACCTGCAGGGACAGCATTTCCGTCCGCTGGTGAAAGAGGGAGATGTGGTCAAAGCGGGAACGCCACTTCTTGAATTCGATAAAGCCAGCATTGAGAGCGAAGGATACGATCTGATTACCCCGGTTCTGGTGGTGAACAGTGAAGACTTTACGCTGACGAAGCATCAGCTTGCGGGTGCAATCGGTATGGGGGCGCCACTGATGTCTCTCGCATAAAGAGATACTGGCCACGTCATGGTGTCATGAAGCTTGCCGCAGGACGCGGCGAGCTTCACAAGGAAACTCTTTCGCCGTGCATTTTCGCATCAGGTCTGCCCGCTGGCAGGTTTGTTGCGTTGTGAGCCACCCTTTGACTGAGGTTTGATTATGGTAACGATACTGGATGTCGCGAGGCTGGCGGGTGTGTCAAAAGCGACAGTCTCCCGCGCGCTAAATGGCAAGGTGTTTGTGCGTGAAGAGGTAAAGGCCCGAATTATGCAGGCCATTGCCGACACCGGGTATCGCCCTAATCTGCTGGCGCGCAATCTTGCCAACAGCAAAACCAATTCAGTGGGGCTGGTTATCACCAACGGGCTGTACAACGGCCCGTTCTTCTCCAGCATGATTTACCATGCCGCAACGTGCAGTGAGAGCCACAGCCGACAGCTGGTGCTCGCGGACGGTAAACACAGTGCCCAGGATGAGCGTAACGCGATTGATTTACTCCTTGAGCTTCGCTGCGAAGCCATCATGATCTACCCCAAATATCTGTCGGTCAGTGAGCTGGATGACATCATTGACAGCAACCAAACCCCTGTCGTTGTCATTAATCGGGAACTTATCAGAAACAAGAATCAGTGCGTCTTTATCGATCACCGACGCAGCAGCGAAGAGATGGTGGAGCACCTGCTCGCCCAGGGACACCGGCAGATTGCTTTTGTGGCAGGCATCTGTGGATCGCCTACCGGAGAGCGGCGTTTACGCGGCTATCGCGATGCGCTGCGTAAAGCGGGTATCAGCCCGGATCCGAAGCTGGTGGTCCGTGGTGCCTGGAGCACGGAAAGCGGGTATGAGGCCGGGCGGCAGTTGCTCGCGCAAAATATCCCCTTCACCTGCGTACTGGCGGCAAACGATGATATGGCGATAGGCCTGGCAAAAGCCTTCCAGGAAGCGGGAAAGCGCCTGCCGGAAGATATCTCTCTTGCCGGATTCGATGATTCAGTGATTGGTAAGTATTTCACGCCTGCTTTGACAACGATGCACGTCCCAATGGACGACATGATCCGTGACGCGGTCGAGATACTGTTGAACCCTGATGAGGCACACATTTCATCTCATCTGGGCAGGCTGGTTAACCGGGATTCCGTCGCCCGGCGCGTTAATGGAGTGAATGAACACACGTCATAAGGCGAAAGAGTCATGCTGTACTCAAGAGCGCATTTTGTTGTTGGCTGGATAGCCACCATTGCCTGTTGTTTTATGTATATTTCGTATATCCCGCTGATTATGGACAATTTGCAGGGGCTAAAAACCAATCCGTTACAGCCATTAGCTGCCGCCGTGAACTGCGTATTATGGGTGACCTACGGCCTGCTGAGTGAACGCAAAAACTGGCCGATAGTGATTGCCAACTCGCCGGGCATCGTGCTCGGTCTTATCACCTTCAGCACCGGGTTATAACAGCCAGCCCAAACGAACAAGCCGCCCTGCATTACGCACTGGCGGCTTTTGTTTTATCTCTGGCCTCCTGATTTCAGCCGCATGCCGCGAGAGAGCGTTGCGATACGCTGCGTCCGACCGTATAACACGAACAGAATAAACCCACGACCGTTAAATACGTAGCGACAGGCCAGCATGATGAGCAGCGATGCCAGCATGATAACCACATGATGCGTATCCCCCTTCAGCAAGGTCACCGCCAGCAGCGCCGCGCTTAGTACGGTGAGAATGCCATGCATCAGACCATACCACGCCAGCCCGGATGTTTTACCGCGGGCGATGAGGTATCCAGCGGTCAGATTACTGAAAATAAACAGGATGGCGGGGACGAAGAAGAGGAACACCCTCACCGGCGGCGTCTGCTTTGGCAACAGCGCCAACAGCGTAAGCACATTACCGGCATAAGCCATCAGGAAAAAGAGCAGCACAAACGCCAGCGGAAAACCGTTCTGTCGCGGCAGTTCAGCGGGCGGTTTCGCAAACCAGCGCTCCAGCTCGGGCGTTGAGTGTTGCAGCAGGCTGTTATCGCCGCGCGCAATAACCTGATCCATCTCTCTGCCGTGCGCCAGCAAATCGCAAAAATACCAACCGGAGAGTATCGTTGTTAATCGCATTACTGTACCGCCAGCGACTGAATGGTTCCCACGATGTAGCGTCCTGCTTTGGGAATATTGCCTGGCGAGGCAATGATGCCGTTTACCGCACTGCCCGCAAGAGCCGCTCCGCTGGTCACCAGATTGCTTAACTGCCTTGCTAATTCGACCTGCACGGGTTCAATCGGAAAGCGTTTCGGGTAAATGCCCGCGCGAATGAGGGCTTTGATTTCTTTATTGCTGATACCGGGATTTTGCGCGCGAATAATCAGCTCAGTGAGGCGCTTACGATCCTGACGAGGGTATTCCTGTAACCACTGTGAGGCTTTCAGGGATGAAACGGATTTCATGGCGCGCCAGGTGGCAAGCGCTTCTTTAAGGGCACCTCCGGCGCTTGCCAGGGAAACGACATCCAGCGCGGTCGAGGTCGCGTTATACCAGCCCTGTGAATCCAGCCAGGCGACCTCTTCACCGCCATTTTCCACCAGATCGTACAGACGGAAGAGGCCATTTACGCATTGCAGGCCAGTGGCCATGGCTCCGGCATAACCCAGGGCGACCAGTGCGCCGCTGGTTCCGGCGGTAAGCGGTACGGCCAGACTTCCTGTGAGCATGACCCCGGCAGTAATAATCATCGCGCCGCAGGAAAGGACGGTTGAGGCGATTTTCGGCCCGAGCGAGGTTGCGGAAACAGCGTCGGTGAGTGATTTACCTACGCTGGATTTTGACCCTTGCGTGGGGGATTTCGTCACAACAACATGGGTCACGATGCCGCTTTGGCCATTCGGATGGCGTTTGCTGGGACGTACCAGATATCGCTGTGGGCCATCGGCGTAGATAATCCCCGCCAGCGCAAAGTCACGCGTACAGTCCATAGCCGCGCCAAGCGCAGCGAAATTGAAATCTGTCGCACCGTTACCGCTAAAGCGTGCGAAATCATAACTGAGCATATTTGCTTCAGGATTGAGTCCGGGCAGCGTCATTTTCATTCCTTGTAATAATGATAACTACAGAATTAATTCAGGATTATTCCTGGACTTCCAGGGCGGAAAATTTCAGTTTTTCCCCAACGGAGATGTATTTCAGCGAAAAATATTCAGACCAGACGGTGATAGTCGCTAAGTTAAATACACTGTCGGGTTAGCATGACTCGATAAAGATAAATACTTTAATTCATTGATTTTAAGTATTTTTAATTGATTCTGGTCTCATTGCTACCCTTGCTAAGGAAGGTGCGATTTAATCGTCAGTTATGAGAACATAAGGCTTTCTTTGCCATAGATTTTTCACGATGCCCGC
>NZ_CBFFRJ010000108.1:0-18096 GCF_965644225.1 Phytobacter sp. V91
GCGGGCATCGTGAAAAATCTATGGCAAAGAAAGCCTTATGTTCTCATAACTGACGATTAAATCGCACCTTCCTTAATGGATCTGTCTACTCAGGAATAATCCTTCATCGTTGTCGCAGATCCACAAATATTTATTTATCGCAAAGTATTACGTTTGTAGCTGCAGGGCCTTTATCACCACTATGTATTGCGAATTCAACCTTCTGCCCTTCAAATAAAGTTTTGAAGTTATCGCCAGTGAGCGCAGAAAAATGAACAAAGATATCTTTGCTTCCATCAAGAGGAGAGATGAAACCAAAGCCTTTGTCTTCGTTAAACCACTTTACCAGGCCTTTAATTCTTGAGGTCATATTGACTCCAGTTACATAACATTATTGATAGTAAACGTATAGTATTAAGCGTATGGACTCAAAAGAAGGGGATATCATCGATAGCGCCTGGTAATGAGGACTGCCCGGAAAATTTTTTACGTTCGTTTGTTCATCGAACAGAGGAGTTTATTAAGGCACGGTAAGCCATAATAAGCAAATTATATTTTAGCCGTCCGGAGGTCCCGGGTGAAAAATTAAAAGTGGCATTAAATTTATTTCAACGTATAGTTGCCAGGTGTTTTCAATAAAAGGAATCGATTTGTCCCGTAAAATGACAGGAATTGTCAAAAGTTTTGATAGCCTTAGTGGCAGAGGTCTCATCACCCCTTCTGATGGTCGAAAAGACGTTCTGCTTCACATTTCCGCCGTTAAATCCAGCGAATCAGAATTACTTATTCCAGGTATCCGCATCGAATTTTGCCGGATCAACGGTCTCAGTGGCCCCGTGGCTGCGAACATCTATCTTTCCTGAAACGACGTCATCTCTATCTGTGGTATCCCGCTACGGGATAAATAATAGAATGATAAATTAAATGATTAAATTTCAATCAAACGTGTTACGGTGAAGCTCATTCATTGAAAGGTTAATCATCATGTCTCTCATCGATTACGCAATGAAATTCATTGGTGGCTCATCGACGTCCTTTGTCATCTGTCCGGTATGCGGCTTACGATCGTCTCAATCTCTCTCTCGAATTCGCCGTAAACAGACAATGCAGTGCCCGGGTTGTAAGGCGCTGTTTGTCTCGCCACACTAATCCTGACACTGAGTCACATATAAACCCCGTGCTCCATACTTAAGTTAAATTTTAACAGCTGTTAGATCCTGATGCCTTACGCCCATCCTGAGAGAACGTTGCCGAACTGATTTCGCAACTGCCCTGCGCGCTAACGTCGCCAGAATGCCTTCATCGAGCGGCCTCAAGGATCCCTGAATAACCTGACGCTGGAAGAATACCGGCTGATGGCTGAAGACCCGGAAATCTCAAAAAGTGCGTGGAACTAAAACCGGTGTGCTTACCGCGCCAGGACCTGCAAATGCGACAGCGAGACCAGATTCATTTGGCATAGTTATTGCTGGAATATGAGATCTCTTTTGGGCACTGAAGGTCTCTATGAAAGCAACGGCTGGCGTGGGTGGGGTGGGGACGGTGCGTCCTTTGCAGCCCTATTTTGTGATCAGTTCAGCGGCAAGCTACCTGAAAAAGAGCATGCCGGGCTCGCCAATTGCCCATTTCTATAGCTTTCAGGTGTCAGACTCCCCACGTTTTGCCCTCGCCGTGCCGGACGGCAGCGTCGATATCCTGTTTAACTGCGACCCGGCCAACCCCACGGCGCGGGTGTGCGGCAGCACCGAAATGGCGCACCAGATAACCCTTGAGCGCGGGCAGCGCTATTTCGGCGTGCGCTTTATGCCCGGCGTGATGCCCGATTTTCTCGACGTCTACGCCAGCGACCTCTTTGGCCACGAACTGGGTTTTAACGATGCCGCCCCCGGCAAACATGGGGTGTTCGAGCAAATTGTCGCCAGCAGCGATTTCAGCCAGCAAATGGCGCTCTTTATGCAGCACTTTGGCGCACGCCTGAACCGGGCTTCCGCCAGCCTGCTGTTGCAGCTGATAGACATTATTCTTAAGCACCACGGGGCGATCCGGGTGGAAGAGCTGGAGAAGAAGACCCTCTATTCCGCGCGTTATATCCAGCGTGTTTTTCGTGAAAACTGCGGTATGTCGCCCAAGGTTTTCTGCTGCATGGTGCGCTTTCAGTATGCCCTTTCTCAGCTCAATCAGGGGGGCAGTTGCAACCTTGCCGGTATGGCGCAGGAGCTGGGCTACGCCGACCAGTCGCACTTTCTGCGCGAGTTTAAACACTTCGCCATGATGTCGCCCAGGGCCTACCTGGCTTACATCCGTGAAATTAATTATCAGCAGCGGATCCTGCAATGCTGATGCGCACAGTTTTAGTGCGCGAAACGCCATTAATGCCCACCTGAATGCACCACGGCCAGTTCCGATTTCTTCTATTTTACGTCGCCGGGAACGCATAGAAATAAGCCACACGCACCGTTATTTATTTCAATAAAAGGGCTTATTTATGACTGACGTAAAATCGCTTGTCTCCGATTTTCTGACCATTGACGACGCACTGACCCTCGATGGCGAAACCACCAAAGCGCTGCAACTCAAACACCTTAATCGCCTGCGTACCCTCGACGGTCACGCCAAATATTTTACCCGTGCGCAGGGCTGTACCTTTATTGATGAGAATGGCGATAAGCACCTCGATATGATCGGCGCCGTTGGGGTGGTCACCGTTGGCAACAACAACGATTTTGTCTGGTCCTGCCTGCAAAAATGCTTCGACAGCAAGCAGTTTATGATGGGGGCCATCTCCTACCACAACGTGGCGGCGGCCCTGGCGCATAACCTGGCGTTGCTCTCGCCTCAGGGCAAGCTAACCAAAGTCGGCACGGCGACGGGTGGCGCGGAAGCCATTGAGGGGATGATCAAAATGGTCAAGCTGGCGACCCGCAATAAACCGGAAAAAACCCATCTGCTGGCGACCCTCAATGCATTTCACGGTAAAACCTCAGGGGCAGTATCCCTGGGCGGCAAGGATAAATGGCGCGCTTTTCAGCAGCCAACCCTCGCGAATATTGACCATATCGAATATGGCTCAGTGGCGGCACTGGAAGCGGCGCTGGCGACAGGAAAATACAAAGCCTTTGTGGTGGAGCCAATTCAGGGCGAGGGCGGGATTATTGTGCCGCCGGAAGGCTATCTGAAAACGGCCCGCGCGCTTTGCGATCGTTACGACACGCTGCTGGTGCTGGATGAGATCCAGTGCGGGGCGGCGCGCACCGGCAAGTTCTGGTGTTGCGAACACGATGACATCGTTCCGGACTGCATTGTGTTTGCCAAAGGTCTCTCCGGCGGCCTGGTGCCTTTTGGCGGCTACCTGTGCACCGAAACTCTTTACGATGCCGCCTACGGTAGCCTGGAAACCTGCTATCACCATACCGCGACCTATCAGGAGAACACCCTGAGCGCCGCCGCCGCGCTGGGAGCGCTGCAATTTATCCTCGAGCACGATCTGTGCGGCATGGCGCAGCGTAAAGGGGATCTGATGATGAAACGTCTGCGCGAGGTGCAGCAGCGCTACCCGGACGTTATCTAAGAGGTTCGCGGCAAAGGGCTGATGATCGGCGTGGAGTTCGGCAAAATCCCTGCCGGATTACAGGCCACCCTGGGCGAATATTACTCGGCGATGATTGCCGGGAATATGGTGGAAAACTACCGCGTACAGGTGAATTTCACCATCAACAACCTCGCCGTGTTCCGCTTCCTGCCGCCGCTAATCATCAGCGACGAAGAGCTGGAGTATGGCCTCAACGCCTTTGAAGCCTCGGTGGAGCTGGTGGTCAAAACCGTAGCTGAAGCCCAGGTCAGCGCGTGATGGCGGGGGAGCAGAGCATGAATTTTAGCTATAGCTTACCGGTCAACATCCAGTTTGGCCGGGGAAAAGCGGCGAGCGTCGGGGACGAAGTGGCGCGGCTGGGCAATAAAGTGTTGCTGGTCACCGGGCGACACAGCTGTAAAGCCTCGGGCCTGCTCGACCGCTGTTTGCAGCTGCTGGCAAAGGCGGGGGTGGAGGTCGAATTGTTCGACTGCGTGGAGGCCAATCCCCTCACCACCACCATTGACAGCGGCAGTGAGCGCCTGCGGGCCACGGGATGTAACGTGGTGCTCGGTATCGGCGGCGGCAGCGTAATGGATGCCGCAAAGGGTATTGCCTTTATGGGACGCCACAGTGGCAAGGTCACCGATTACCTGCACCTGCCGCAGATTGAAGGCGAGGCCGTACCGCTGGTGCTGATGACCACCACCGCCGGTACCGGCAGTGAAGGGAATTGCGTGGCGGTCTTCACCAACCCCTTTACCTCCGACAAGCTGGTGTTCTTTACTCCGTTGCTGTTTGCGAAGACGGCGATTGTTGACCCGGAACTGATGGTGACGCTGCCGCCAGCCATGATAGCGGCAACCGGCTTCGATGCCCTGTCGCATAACATTGAGGCGCTGGTGGGCAGGTTCGTTCAGCCGATGAGCGCAATGATGGCCGGGCAGGCCATCAGGCTGCTGGCGCAGCATCTGCCTCTGGTCTTTGAGGATGCCACTAATATCGCCAGCTGGGAGCAGGTGTGCTGGGCGAACACCCTTGGCGGCATGGCGATCGGCCTTTCTGCCTGCGGTTTACCCCATGCCATGGAGCACCCGCTGAGCGGGCTGCACAACATCACCCATGGCGTCGGGCTGGCGGCGCTCTATCCGGCGTTGATGGAGTTCTCCTGGCGCAGCAATCTTCAGGCCTTCGCAACCGTTGCCAGAGCCCTGGATCTGACGGGCGAAACCAGCGGTATGAGCGAGATCGACTGCGCACGCCATAGCATTGCGCAGGTCCGCGCGCTGATAGTCCGGCTGAACCTGGCCTTTACGCTCAGTGACCTGGGGGTCAAGCACGATGAAATCGAGTGGATGACCCGCCGCTGCTGCGAAACCATGCAGGTCAGTATTCAGCAAAACCCGAGGCTGGCGTCCGCAGATGAGATCCGCGCCCTCTATATTGCCTGTTTATAACCTCCCGTGCCGCGTCATCCCGACGGCGCGGCATTGATTGTCGTCGTTCAATCAGACTCACTGGAGACTGAAAAATGCATAACGAATCAACGCTTAAGAAAAACAGTCTGGGGATGTGGTCACTGATCTTTTTTGTGGTGGCCGCAGCGTCGCCGCTTACCGGGGTGGTGGGGGGCTTGCCGGTGGCCATTTCCGCAGGTAACGGCGCAGGGATCCCGGCGATTTATGTGATTGCCGGGCTGATACTGATCATCTTCTCCTTTGGTTATGTGGCTATGAGTCGCCACGTCACCAATGCCGGGGCCTTTTACAGCTATATCTCGTTAGGCCTGGGGCGAAATATTGGCGTGGCGGCACTGATGGTGGCGCTGCTGGCCTATTTTGCTATCCAGCTTGGCGTGGTGGCGCTTTTCGGCTTCTTCTGCGAAATGTACGTCAGCGAGCACCTTGCGCTGCAGCTCTCCTGGTGGGTATTTAGCATCGCCATGCTGCTGGTAGTGTGGGTGCTGGGCATCGAAAGCGTGGAGGTGGGCGGCAAGGTGCTTGGCATATTAATGCTGCTGGAAGTGGGCATCATGTTGCTCACCGATGTGGCGGCACTCCTGCATCTGCATGGTCAGTCGGTGGTGCTTAATTTCTCATCCTTTACCCCTTCGGTGGTGTCGGAGGGCCATTTAGGCATCGCGCTGATCTTTACCATCGCGGCCTTTATCGGTTTTGAATCCACCGCTATCTATGGCGAAGAGTGCCGGGAGCCGGAAAAAGCCATTCCGCGCGCCACGCTGCTTGCCGTGGTGCTGATCACGCTGTTTTTCACCTTTACCAGTTGGGTGCTGGTGCAGGCCTGGGGCGTGGAGAAGGTGGTGAGTGCCGCCACAACCAACCCTGGGCGCTTTATTTTTGATATTGCCGAAAATGTGCTCGGCCGCTGGGCGGTGGAGATGATGTCCCTGCTGCTGATAACCAGCCTGTTTGCCGCCACCCAGGCGTTTCATAACAACATTTCCCGCTATTTGTTCAGCATCAGCCGCGACGGCTATCTGTGGAAGAAAATGTCCAGCGTGCGCGCCGGTAAAGGGACGCCCTATATTGCCAGCACGGTACAAAGCGTGGTGATAATCGGCACGCTGCTGCTGATGGTAAGCTTAGGTCTGGATCCGATGGTGGATATTTTTGCCTGGGGATCGGCGCTGGCAACCATGGCTATCCTGCTGCTACAGGCGGGGGTGTCGGCGGCGGTGATTGCCTGGTTTTACCGTCAGGGGGCGCTGACGACCCGGCTCTGGAGCCACTGCATTGCTCCCTTTATTGCCACCCTGAGCATGCTGACGGCGCTGGCGATGGTAATTCAGAATCTCGACCTGCTCAGCGGCACCTCTTCGCGTAGCATCTTTATCATTCCCTAGCTGGTGCTGGCGATCGCCATGGTAGGCTATGTGATTGCCTTTCGCGTCCATCATCGTCAGGCGGTGAGCGCCCCGGTGCTATAGTTTTCCTTCCCGGTTGATGACGACGAACGAGCCTCTCGTTCGTCGTTTTGTGCATTGTTGATAGCCTCCTTTGCCGCCTTTTCTCCCTGCGTAGCGCCGCTTCGATGAATAAATCCTCTGTCAGCCGTAAAGCTGGCAGCAGTTGCAAACTTCTTACATGATTGGGCTAATTAATTTCGTCACATTGCCGATTAACTGTGTACCTAACGGAAATACGCCGATAAACGCTGTCCTGTGGCTGTATTAAACGTTCAGATTGCTACCCGCAAACGCCCGTGTTTCGTGCTGATTTTCACGTTGGCGATACTGGCGGGGGAATTTTGTACCAGTTGAACCGTAACCGAGAGTTTTAAGATGCCTAAACATATCCTCATTGTTGATGACAGTCGTTTATCACGGATGATCTCCCGCCAGTACGTGCTGAGACAGCACAAGGACTGGGATATTGCAGAGGCGGCAACTGGTGAGCAGGCAATTGAGATGGCGGCGGAAAAGCAGCCGTATCTGATCCTGCTCGACGTCAATATGCCGGGCATGGGTGGGCTGGCCGCAGCGGCAATACTGCGTGACGCTCATCCGCAAACCCACATTGTGCTGCTGACCGCTAACGTACAGACCTCTGTTCAGGTACAGGCGGAACAGTTGGGGATCGGTTTTTTGTCGAAGCCGATTAAAGAGTCGGACACTCATGCCATGCTGAACAACCTGGAGTCGAGCGTATGATCGATGAAATGAGCATGAGCGAGCTTGAAGCGGACAGCCTGATGGAGATCTTCAACATCGGGGTGGGGCACGCGGCGGCGGCGATGAGCAGTATCGTCAATGAAGAAGTGCGCATGTCCGTGCCCTCGATTCGGATCACCACCCGCTCAGAAGCGGCGGATGAACTGGGGGCAGGGCTCTCGCTGTGTGGGATCAGCCAGCATTACAAAGGGGCTTACGCCACCGAAGCCATTCTGATGTTCCCGGAACAGGCCAGTTTTGAAATAGTGCGCATGATGGTCGGCGACCTGATCCCGGCAGACGAACTGGGGGAGATGGAGCGCGAAGCGATGTGCGAGATCGGCAATATCGTGCTCAATGCCTGCGTGGGAACCCTTGCCAATATGTTCGAGAAAGAGCTGGAAGGCTCTCTGCCGGTGTTTCGTGTCGGCAGCAGCGAACAGATCCTCAACCCGGAGCAGGACAGTATTGACCCGCCGGTGTTGATGCTGCGGATCGATTTCTCTCTCGAACGTCAGCAAATTGAGGGCTATCTGGCGTTTATTCTCGACATGACGGCGCTGCGCGATCTGCGCGAACAAGTCAGGCTCTATATCGAGCGCCTGGAATCCGGTATGGTCCCTGACGGATTATAATTACTATGAAAGACAAGCTGTTACTGGATGCATTTTCCGCCCTCAGTCTTGGGGTGATAGTGGTTGATGCGAACTACCGCATTACGCTGTGGAACGCTTGGTTAGAAACACACACCGGTCGCGCGGCGAGCGATACGCTTAATCAGGATTTCTTTACGGTATTTCCTGATCTGCGTAATCATCGCGTGGGCGTCGCACTTAAACAGGCTATCAGCCACAATCTTCCGGCGCTGCTGTCGCAGTCGTTGCACCGTTCGCCATTCCCGCTGTTTGCCGAACCTGCGCATCCGGGCGTGCGGCTCAGTCAGGCGGTCACCATTGTGCCGCTGGGAGATACTGAACGTTACGGGCTTATTCAGATTGTCGATGTCAGCCAGGCGGTACGCCGTGAATCCTTGCTGCGGGAGCAGGCGCATGTGCTGTTGTCACAATCGTTTTCAGATGGCCTGACCGGCGTTGGCAACCGTCGCTACTTTGATGTCTGTATTGACAAAGAGTGGCGGGCCAGCAAACGCAATAATAAGCCGCTCTCTTTACTGCTTATCGATGTCGATCATTTTAAGCGCTATAACGATCGCTACGGTCACCAGCAGGGGGATCTGTGCCTGCAGCAGGTGGCGACGGCAATGCGTAACGCCCTCCCGCGCAGTTCGGATCTGCTTTTCCGCTATGGCGGGGAAGAGTTCTGCGCGCTGCTGCCGGAAATGCGTTCGGCAGATGCCGTGGAAGTGGCGGAAAAACTGCGCGCCAGCGTGCAGAATCTGTTGCTCCCCCATGCCAATGCCACGGCGGGTATTGTCAGCGTAAGTATCGGCGTTGCCAGCTACAATCAGCGGCTCCATTCGGACTACGGGGATCTGATTCAGGCGGCGGACGACGCGTTGTATGAGGCAAAACATGCCGGGCGCAACATCGTGCGGGCAAGCGTAGTGGCCTTTCCTGAGAGCCTGACCACGCTGAGTACTCCCGACAACAACTGAGTTTTTCTCTGATTTCTATTGGTAGTCCAACGCCAGGGATGGCAGCGCTACAGGATAGCCATCAGTCGCTTTTCTTTTCCAGATGCCCGAGTGTTTTCTCCGGAAAACAGTAATCCCGCACCCGCCGTTTTAACTCTGCCGCATCCGGAAAGCCGCCTTCCTGTTTCCGCTCCCAGATAACATGCTCATCGATATCAATCACGAAAATACCGCCAGTACCTGGCACCAGGGTAACCGAGGCGATATCGGCGCTGAAGCTGTGTAACAGCTCCTGAGCCATCCAGCTGGCGCGGAGCATCCAGTTGCACTGTGTACAGTAATGAATACGGATAGCCGGTTTGGTGGTCTGCATATTGTTAACCATGTGAGTAAGCGTTGCCCAGTGTAGCCAAAACATTGGCGAAATAGTGAAGAAAGTGTGAAGTTGTTGCAAGTGATAATTATTATCATTATTATTCAATCCATAACAATGTGGACCTGTCTCCTGCTGACATACGCCAACACAATAAAAAGACTGGAAGCAACATGTGGGCCTGATACTAATAAATTCTAAGGCTTGCAAAAAACTATGGGTACATCGCAATTTTTCCAGGTGCCGTCTCGTAAAAGCATCCTGGTCACTTCACTGCTCGCAGCACTGTATCAGACCTCCGCTATGGCGGCTGATAGCGTAACGACATCAACAGCGGCAACCGCCCCCGGGCAGGAAAATGCCGACGAGATGCTGATCACCGCACCCGCTCCGGTTCTGAAAGCCGGGAGCAACCATTCGATCAGCGCTGAGGATTTGCAAAAGAAAGGCGCCAACGATTTCGGTTCGATCATGCGTTATGAGCCCCTGATCAGCGCGACCGGTGCCAGCGGTGGATCCGGCAACGGCAAGAGCGGCTTCGACCGCGGCGGCTATACCGGTTACAACATCCGTGGCCTTGAAAGCAACCGCGTGGGGATCGACGTTGACGGTATTCCTCAGCCGGACGCCACCGGACGCAGCTACGTTAGCCGTGCCGGGCTGAACTCCTTTGGTATTGGCCGCGACTACATTGACCCCTATATGTACGGCAATGTGGATATCCATGCCGGTGCGACCGCCATCGATAATGCCAATACCTCTATCGGCGGCAACGTCTCCTTTAAACCGAAATCAGCGGACAACTACCTGCACGCCGGGAAAGAGACCTACTTCGGTTACCAGACGGATTATGACTCTGCCGATCGCAGCTGGCACAATGGCCTGACTGCGGCAGGCGGCGATGACACCCTGCGCGGTATTTTTGTCTACAGCCGTCGCGATGGTCAGCAAACCCGCAATAACAGCGGCACCATTGACGCGTACCCGGCGAACTGGCACTCCGATGCGATGATGGCCTCCGGCATCTGGCAGGCGACAGATAGCCACAAGCTGACCACCACACTCGACTATTACCACAAGACCAACCATACCCATTACGATGCCTGGGACAGCGCGGGCAGCAGTATTATTGGCGATGCGCAGCAGACTACCCAGACCCGCCGTTGGGGGCTGAGCCTGAAGGATGACTGGACGCCAATGAACGACTGGCTGGACAGCATGTCCACCAAAGTCTTCTATCAGCATACCGAAGCGCATGACTGGACCTATATGCCGGACAGCACCTCGCTGGCGCTGGAAACGGTGGCATCTAACTACGACACCGATACCTGGGGTATTCAGAGCGCGATGGCAAAAACCCTCGGTCGCCACGATCTGAGCGCAGGCTTTAACGCCAGCACCACCAAAACGGAGCGTCCGTTCAGCCAGTCGCCGGTGCCGAGTACCTTCAGCGCCATTATGCAGCCGGAAGCGGACTCCAGCAGCTACACCCTCGGGGCCTTTGTTCAGGATCAGATTAACTTCGATCTGGACAGCCACAACTTCGCCATTATTCCGGGCGTGCGTGTGGTGCATCAGTCCATGAAGCCGGAAAATCTCAGCAGCCTGACCACCAACAGTACGGTGCTGGATGAGGACGACGTCGCCACGCTGTATGGCAAGAACTCTGACACCCAGGTGCTGCCGTCGCTGACCTTCCAGTACGACCTTACTCCGCGTCTGATGACTTACCTGCAATACACCCGTGGCGCAGAGTTCCCGAACGCCAGCCAGCTGTATGGCTCCTGGAACCTGGGCTCCAGCTATGCCGGTCGCGGTCAGTACGCGCTTATCGGTAACACCGATGTGAAGACCGAAACCAGCGATAACCTTGAGTGGGGGATGAAAGGCGAGGTGACGGAAGGTATCACCATGCGCACCTCGCTGTTCTATAACAGCTATAAGAACTTTATCGCTTATACCCGCTACACTCGCGCCAATAACCCGGATAAATTCACCCGGGTGCCGTCCAATATCTACACCATTTATCAGGCGGAAAACCGCGATAAAGCCTGGATCTACGGCGGCGAAATCAGTACCCGATTCAACTTTGGCACCTGGTTTGAACAGGTTGATGGCCTGAGCGCAACCCTGGCCTATGGCTATTCTCAGGGTCAGTCGAAGTCACGCTATATGGGTGACAAGTACATCGATCTCGACAGCGTCGCGCCGATGAAAGCGATTGTCGGCGTGGCTTATGATGACCCGGCGAAACAGTACGGTACTGCGCTGACGGCGACCTTCGTTAAAGGCAAGCAGGCGACGGCAACCAGTCGTGAATCCTACACCAATACCGGTTCGGCGATTAGCGATTCCAGCAACGAGTACATGCGTGTGCCTGGCTACGGCCTGCTGGACTGGACTGCGTACTGGCAGGTGGCGAAAAACGTCAAAATCAATGGCGGCGTTTATAACATCACCGACCGTAAGTACTGGGATTACCTGAACAGCCGTACTCAGGAAGTGTCCACCAACCAGGATGCATACGACAAAGCCCTGGCAACCATGCCGGGTCGTAGCTGGCAGTTGGGCGTGAACGTCGATTTCTGATCCATTTCATGGTTTTACCTGCCCTCCGGCAAGCTGGCCGGAGGTTTTATCATAAGAAGGAAGCACTGACATGACCCAATCATCGCAACATGCTCAGGACATCTGGCAGCAGTATCAGAGCGTGAAAAGCCAGAACGCCGCCCGCTATGCCCGTGATATTGCCGGGGATCTCGGCATCAGCGAAGCACAACTGACCTTCTCCCGCGTCGGTCATGATGCGCAGCGGCTGAGCGACGATCTGCGCGGGATCCTCAGTGGCCTGGAAGCGGTCGGGGAGACCAAATGTCTCTGCCGTAATGAGTTTGCCGTGCATGAGCAACTCGGCAGCTTTAGCAATCTGAATATCGGCGAACATGCCGGGCTGGTACTGAACCCGCGCGCGCTGGATCTGCGTCTGTTTATCACCCAGTGGGCGAGCGCCTTTTTCCTGCGGGAACAGCATCAACAGGGCGAGCGCCAGAGTATCCAGTTCTTTGACTGGCAGGGCGATGCGCTGCTGAAGGTCTATATGACGACCAGTACGGATACGGCCGCCTGGCAGGCGCTGATCGCTCGTTTTAGCGCAGAACAAAACCAGCCCCTGGTGGTGAAAAGCGCGGCGGCGCCTGAGCAGGCAACGCAGACGGATGCCGTGGCGCTCGACAGCGCCTGGCGCGCAATGACCGATGTGCACCAGTTCTTTGGTCTGCTGAAAAAGCACAATCTTACCCGCCAGCAGGCTTTCCGCCTGGTGGGGGATGACCTGGCATGTCTGGTCAGTAACGATGCGCTGGCGCAACTGCTGGATACCGTCCTCAGTGACGGCAACGAAATCATGATTTTCGTCGGCAACCGGGGCTGTACCCAGATCTTTACCGGCGCGTTGGAGAAGGTTACGCCGATGAAAGGCTGGCTCAACATTTTCAATAAATCCTTTACGCTGCATCTGCGTGACACGGCGATCAGCGAAAGCTGGGTAACCCGTAAACCCACTGCCGACGGCCATGTGACCAGCCTCGAACTCTTTGCCGCCGATGGCACCCAAATTGCCCAGTTGTATGGTCAGCGCAGCGAAGGCAACGCCGAGCAAAGCCAGTGGCGAGCCCAGATCGATGCCCTGGCGGCGAAAGGAAAAGCGGCATGAAAAAACTCCTGATCCTGCTGGCCGCACTGCCGCTGCTGGCGCAGGCGGCAACGGAGCGCATTATCCCGCTCGGCGGCGATGTGACCGAAATTGCCTGGGCATTAGGGGCAGAGCAAAGCCTGGTGGCCCGTGACAGTACCAGCACCTGGCCTGCGGAAGTGCAGAAACTGCCGAACGTCGGTTATGTGCGCCAGCTTAATGCCGAAGGTATTCTCTCGCTGCGCCCGACGCTGGTGCTGGCAAGCGCGCAGGTGCAGCCATCGCAGGTCCTCACCCGGCTTGCTGATAACCACGTGAAGGTGACCACCGTGCCCGGCGGCTATACGCTTGCGGCCATCGACGAGAAAGTTGAGGTTATCGCCGGTGCGCTGGGTAAAAAAGCCCAGGGTGATGCCCTGCGTAAAAAGCTGGATGCCGAAATAGCCTCTCTGCCCAAAACCGCCCTTAACAAACGGGTGCTGTTTATTCTCAGCCACGGCGGGATGGGTTCGATGGTTGCCGGACAGCAAACGGCGGCGGATGGCGCAATTCGCGCGGCGGGTTTAATCAATGCAATGCAGGGGTTTGACCATTATCGCGCGCTCTCCCAGGAAGGGGTGATCGCCAGTGCCCCGGATCTGGTGGTGGTTTCCGCTGACGGCGTAAAAAGCCTCGGCGGAGAAGAGAACCTGTGGAAGCTGCCGGGTCTGGCCCAGACGCCCGCCGGGAGCAATAAGCAGGTGCAGATAATCGATGATATTGCCCTGCTGGGCTTTAGCGTCCGCACCCCGCAGGCGCTGCATGCCCTGCGCGACAAAGCCGAGTCCACTCCCTGATGCGTCCGTTGGCTGCGCGTTATCTGTGGGGGCTGGCGCTGCTGTTGTTGGGGGTTACGCTGTTTGCCACCACCATGGGGGCGATGCGCCTGCCGCTGACCAGCTTATGGAGTGCGGGTGACGAAGGGCTGCGACAGATCTGGTTGACAATTCGTCTGCCGCGCGTGCTGCTGGCGCTGCTGGTGGGGGCGTCGCTGGCGCTGTCCGGCTGCGTGCTGCAAGGGCTGTTCCGTAATCCACTGGCGGATCCCAGCCTGCTTGGCATCTGCGGCGGCGCAGCGCTGGCGGTGGCGTTCTGGCTGGTTTTACCGTTGTCTGTACCGGCGCTGGTCGCCCTCTATGCCCCGATGGTGGCGGCTTTTATCGGCAGCCTGGCGGTGATGATCATCATCTTTATGCTGAGTAAATCGCAGGATGGCACCCTCTCGCGGCTGTTGCTGGTGGGGATTGCCATCAACGCACTCTGCGCGGCGGGTGTCGGGATGCTGTCGTGGGTGAGCAATGATGCGCAACTGCGTCAGCTCTCGCTGTGGGGGATGGGCACCGTCGGCCAGGCGCAGTGGTCAACGCTGTTGGTCGCCGCCACGCTGATGATCCCCTCATCGCTTGTGGTGTGGCGCATTGCCGGGCAGCTCAATCTGCTGCAACTTGGCGACGAAGAGGCCCACTATCTGGGGGTCAATGTGACCCGGTTACAGCACATCATGCTGCTGTGCAGTGCGCTGCTGGTGGCCTCATCCGTCGCCATCTGCGGGATTATCAGCTTTATTGGCCTGGTAGTACCGCACCTGATGCGCATGCTGTTGGGAGCCGATCATCGCGGGCTGGTCCCCGGTTCGCTGCTGATGGGGGCTATCCTGCTGCTTATCGCAGATACGGTGGCGCGCACCATTGTCGCGCCTGCCGAAATGCCGGTGGGGCTGATCACCAGCTTCCTCGGCGCGCCCTGGTTTTTATGGCTGATATTCCGCCAGGGGAGAGCCTCCCATGGATAAGCGTTTAACCGCCAGCCATCTCTCTCTGAGCTACGGCCAGCGACAGTTAATCAGCGATCTCTCCTTAACCCTCGATGCCGGAGAAATGGTGGCCCTGATTGGCCCCAATGGTGCCGGAAAATCAACCCTGCTGCGCCTGCTGACGGGCTATCTGCCGGCGGCAAAAGGGCAATGTGAGATTGAGGGGCGTTTGCTCAGCGCATGGCCGCCGCAGGCGCTGTCCCGCCGCCGGGCGGTCATGTTACAGCAGACCCAACTGCGCTTTGACTGGCAGGTGGAAGGCATTGTGGCGATGGGCCGCGCGCCCTGGGGGAAAGCGCGGGAATCTGAGGTTGTGCAGCAGGTGATGGCCCTGACCGATTGCCAGAGTCTTGCCGGGCGTAACTATGCCACGCTCTCCGGCGGAGAGCAGCAGCGGGTGCAACTGGCGCGTTGCCTGGCGCAGCTATGGCAGGAAGGCGGGCCTAAGGGCTGGCTGTTTCTTGACGAACCCACTTCGGCGCTGGATCTCTATCATCAACAACAGCTGCTGCGGTTGCTGAAAACCCTGACCCGGCAAGGGGATCTGCATGTCTGCGTTGTGCTGCACGATCTCAATCTTGCCGCACTCTGGGCCGACCGGATTTTGCTGTTGCATCAGGGGCGTCTGGTGGCGCAGGGCGCGCCAGAAGAGGTAATTGTGCAACCGATCATCGAAAAATGGTACCGGGCTGAGGTGAGGGTGGAAACCCACCCGGACGGAGAAACGCCGCAGGTCTTTTTGACGCCGTAAAAAAGGCTGTCGTAGCGCATCATGGCTACGACAGCCGCGTTTTTTGGCCTCGCGTGCGTGGACAGCATGCGCCATCAGCAGGAAGCCAGTTTTGATTTCTGCGCTATGAGGCGGATGAAATACGGCTGATTGAATAAGGATCCGGTGACTGGCGGCGGATGAATACTGTGATCGACATAGCTTATCGGGGAGGCGTAATCAAAGTCCGGGCGAAAAAAAACCGGCGGGCAACGAAGTCGCCCGCCGGTGAGTCTGTCGATTATTGCAGATCGAAACGGTCCAGATTCATCACTTTGGTCCAGGCTGCCACGAAGTCAGAGACGAACTTCTGTTTGGCATCGTCACTGGCGTACACCTCAGCCAGGGCGCGCAGAATGGAGTTTGAACCAAAAATAAGGTCAGCGCGGGTTGCGGTGTATTTTACTTCACCGCTCTTACGGTCACGTCCCTCGAACAACTCCGCTTTTTCATCAACCGGCGTCCACGCGGTGCGCATATCCAGCAGGTTAACGAAGAAGTCGTTACTGAGCACGCCTGGGCGATCGGTAAAGACCCCGTGCTGGCTGCCATCAAAGTTGGTGCCCAGCACGCGCATCCCACCCAGCAGTACCGTCAGTTCAGGCGCGGTCAGCGTCAGTTGCTGCGCCTTATCGATAAGCAGGGTTTCGGTGCTGATATCGTCATGCACCCGGCGGTAGTTACGCAAACCATCTGCCAGCGGCTCCAGCAGTTTAAATGACTCAACATCGGTCTGCTCCAGGCTTGCATCCACCCGGCCCGGCGTAAAGGGCACACTGACATGCACGCCCGCTGCCGCCGCAGCCTGCTCAATACCGACCACACCCGCCAGCACAATGATATCGGCCAGCGACGCTTTACCCGAGGCCTTAGCTATGGCTTGCAGAGCGGGCAGGGCCTTGAGCGCAACCGCATTCACCGGCCAGCCATTCTGCGGCGCCAGCGCCAGGCGCGCACCGTTTGCCCCGCCGCGTTTGTCGCCGCCACGGAACGTGGAAGCGGACGCCCAGGCGACGGAAATCAGCTCACTGACCGACAGCCCCGCACCGGCAATCGCCACTTTCAGGCTGGCGATATCTGTATCAGTCGGCTGGTGGGTGGCTGCGGGTAATGGATCCTGCCAGATCAGATCTTCACCAGGGACTTCAGGGCCGATGTAACGCGCTTTTGGCCCCATATCACGGTGAGTCAGTTTGAACCAGGCGCGGGCAAAGGCTTCGTTAAAGGCCTGGGGATCGTTGAGGAAGCGACGAGAAATCTTCTCAAAATCCGGGTCAAAGCGCAGGGTCAGGTCGGTGACCAGCATGGTCGGCTTACGTTTTATCTCCGGATGGAAGGGATCAGGAATGATATCCGGGGCATCTTTGGCTTCAAACTGAATGGCACCTGCCGGGCTGCGGGTCTGTACCCATTCGTATTTGAACAGGTTCTCAAAGAAGTAGTTACTCCACTGGGTCGGGGTCTGGGTCCAGACCACTTCGAGGCCGGAGGTGATGGCATCGGCGCCAGCGCCGCTGGCATAGCTGCTGTTCCAGCCCAGGCCCTGCGCCTCGATGGGCGCGGCTTCCGGCTCAGGACCGACGTGGCCGTCGGGGGTGGCGGCACCATGGGTTTTACCCAGCGTGTGGCCACCGGCAATCAGGGCTACGATCTCTTCATCGTCCATCCCCATATTGCCGAAGGTGGCGCGAATAGCCGCCCCGGCGGAGACGGGCTCACCGCTGGCGTTCGGGCCTTCAGGGTTAACGTAAATCAGCCCCATTTCGGTAGCGCCAATGGCTGCCTGAGCGAGGCTTTCCGGGTGGCGATGGGTCAGCCAGGATTTTTCATTGCCCCAGTTCACATCGAGATCCGGCTCCCACACATCTTCACGGCCTGCGCCGAATCCGAAGGTACGAAAACCGGCGTTTTCCAGCGCCACGTTACCGGCCAGCATCAGCAGGTCAGCCCAGGAAATTTTCTGCCCGTATTTCTGTTTGACCGGCCATAACAGGCGGCGTGCTTTATCCAGACTGACGTTATCAGGCCAGGAGTTGAGGGGGGCAAAACGTTGCTGTCCACGGCCTGAGCCGCCACGACCATCGACGGTGCGGTAGGTGCCTGCGCTATGCCAGGCCATACGAATAAAGAGTCCAATGTAGCTGCCCCAGTCTGCGGGCCACCAGTCCTGAGAGTCGGTTAATACCTTTCTGATGTCCGCTTTCAGCCCGGAGTAATCGAGTTTCTTAAACTCTTCGCGGTAGTTAAAGGTGGCATCCAGCGGGTTGGAACGGCTGGAGTGCTGATTCAGCAGGTCCACACGCAGTTGTTCAGGCCACCAGTCCCGGTTTGTTGTGACACTGCTCTTCTTCGTGGGCTTTGCCCCACCTTCATGAAAAGGACATTTTGCAGCTTCGGATCCTGGGGATGTGTCTTCTGACATGCTCATAATCTGACTCCATTTATTTGTGAGTGCCTTTAAGAGTAAACACGGCTTCCAGTTAAAGATATTTGAATGAATCTACGGATTTGATAGCCAAATCCTTTGGAAGGTGCGATTTAATCGTCAGTTATGAGAACATAAGGCTTTCTTTGCCATAGATTTTTCACGATGCCCGCAC
>NZ_CBFFRJ010000109.1:0-17292 GCF_965644225.1 Phytobacter sp. V91
ACAGCTCAGCTAAGGTAAGGCTAATACAGATAAGGACTCCACTGAACCCCACCGATTAAATCGCACCTTCCTTAGTTTAATTAGTGTTTTCGGAGATTGGCAAATCTCATTTTTATTATAGTGATAAAGATATACTAAGTCGTTTCTATATGGAAATCGATTGTGTGGATAATAGGTATCTATAAAACAGATACCATGTGAGGTTTATACGTGATTTCTTTGTATGAGATCTATCATCATTGATGTTCTTAATGCACCAATTCTTTTTATCTATCTGAAATACAATGTATTTATTATATGTTCGTCATTCGCGAAAAGTGATGAGCGATTGATTGATAAATGATCAATAGTTCAATTATATAACTTTTATGATCTTGATTTTGTAAGAGATTATATCGAATTAATGATGCATCTATATGTTTTTAATAAGAATGTTTCAATGTGATGATTTTGTGGGGTGTGTTGCGATTATTTAAAATTTGAAGATTTGATCACAAAAAAAGAAAAATTGAATTGAGTGTTGTAACGTTTAGGCATTATTTTTAACTGGGATTTGGGATGCATGCGCTGAATGTATTGAGTAGAAATTCGGAGACAATGAAAATGATGAAATTAAAAGTCAACGAAAGGCTAGAACCCAACAAAATGAAGGAGGCGGCGAATTCATTAAAATCACCCCAGTTGGCCTGTATTTCCGCTGTGATTCGTAACATTACCTCTGGATTTAAAGATGGTAAAGTTAGCTATTCAGAGACGCCCTCAGATTTTTCACAGGCTGTTGCAAATTTGCTGGGGTTGAATAATGTCAGTGCATCCGAGCTATCAAGTATTGATGTTGTGGTTAACGATTTAAGTAAAAAAAACCTTCATCACTCTTCAGAAGTTATGGAAGATATTAGCTTGCAGCTTAAGTCATTACTGTCTTCTAGTGGAGTGGATTTTTATTAGAAACATATACCGGCATCTTCTATATATTGGTTATAAGTAACTGTCTTAGTCCAAAGTAAGAGAGTTACTTGCTGAGATTTTTTATCACTCAAAATATGATTATTATAATAATTAATTTTTATGATTTGAAAAAATCATGAACAGAGATAGCTTTGTCTCAATTAAAAATAAGTAAATTAATGATGATACGTGAGGGTTTAAATGATGAATGTTTGCTCTAATAAATTATACGCTCTGGGTGTACTCGCACTGTTTTATACTGGCGTAGCTAATGCCGCCATGATTTATGATAAGGATGGTAACAAAGTTGATTTTTATGGGAAACTTGTTGCTAAAGGGAAATACAGTTTTTCAGGAGGACATACCCATAAAGACTCTGGTTTTGGTTCTATTGGCTTTAGAGGACAAACAAAGATCAATGATGAATTAACTGGGTATGGCCAATGGGAGTATCGTGCATACACAAACTCTTATGAAGGGAATCAGAGTACTGAAACACGTGTGGCTTTTTCTGGTCTTCAGTATGGAAAACTAGGCTCCATTGATTATGGTCGTAATTATGGCATTGTCTACGATGTTGAGTCCTTCACTGATGTAGCTCCCTCTCATTCGGCAATGACTTGGGGCGGTAATTATGGTGACAACTTCATGACCAGCCGTGCCGGGGGAGTGCTAACTTACCGTAATTCTGATTTATTCGGTACAGTCGAAGGTCTACGTTTTGGTGTTCAGTACCAAAGTAAAAACGAATACAACAACGTGAATACGTCCAATGGAGATGGTCTGGGATATTCGATTGGTTACGATGCTGGAAATGGGGTTAGTTTAATAGCTGCATACAGCAATTCTAACCGTACCTTAAATCAAAAGCTTGATGGAAAAGGCGATAAAGCTGAGTCATGGGCTGCAGGTATTAAATACGACGCAAATAAAATCTACTTGGCTAGTGTCTATGCTGAAACGCGTAATACTACCCGAAGTGGAAATGGTGGTTCCGCTGGTTTTGCCAATAAGGCGGAAAATTTTGAGGTGATTACCCAGTACAAGTTTGATTCAGGTTTTCGCCCTTCTCTGTCTTATGTGCAAACAAAAGGCAAAGACCTCACCGCTAGCGGTACATTCAATGGTGGCGATGCTTATATGGCTAAGTTTATTGAGGTTGGCATAATTTATTTCTTCAACACAAACTTCAAAGTTTATGCAGATTACTATATCAATCTGCTGGATGAAAATAATCCATATATCCAGTCTGTTGGTGGTATGAATGGTACTGATGACGTATTAGCAGTTAATGCGACATATTATTTCTGATTGCCATTTTTAAATCTGATTTCAGCTCTTAGAGTTAAGCTGTTTTCTGCAATGGGATAATAAATAAAATATACTTTGGTGCTTTGTGTTTTTAAATGGACGATGACGAGGATATTTAAAATCATTGGAGACATAAAACTCAGAGAGGTTAAATAACAATGTTTTTTAAAACATTGACTTCATGTAGTAGTTAAAATCGCCAGTGATTTTTAAAGAATGAGAGGCATAATGACTATACCTCTCAGTAATCACTATAAATTTATGGTTTGTGTTTATGCGGCTATTTTTTAGTTGTGTAATTATCACTACACTATGAGATGAACGATGATGAATCAAAATACGCTGAGTGCTTTTCTGGATAGCAGTAAGTCCACCAGATTTCATAAGCTATTATTAGGACTATGTACGTTTATTATTATATTTTCAGGTTATGAATTGTCTGTTTTTGGGGCGATAGTTCCAGTCGTAATCCGTGAGTGGAAAATTAGCCCAACAGAGATTGGCTTTATCGGTAGTTCAGCAATGTTCGGTATGATGTTTGGTGCAATTGTTTTAAGTTCTCTTGCCGATAAATTTGGTGTTAAGAAATTATTGATTGTATCGATATTTATTTTTAATTTTTTCATCGTCATGGCAACTTTCACTGAAAGTGGACTGATGTTTGGTCTTTGTCGCTTTATGGCAGGTGTTGGAAGTGGCGGTGCAACTCCGATCGTGATTTCCTTGTTGACTGAATATTCACCGAAAACAAACAAAGCGAAAATGGTTGCAGTTGCCATCTGTGGCAATCAGGTTGGTGGTATGTTAGCACCTTTTGTCGCTATTCATATTATGCCTGAATATGGCTGGCAACCCGTTCTATGGTTATCTGTTTTACCGCTGATATTGATTCCGTTATTCATTAAATTAATACCTGAATCAGCTCGTTTTCTGGCTAAAACTCAGCAGTCAGAAAAATTAAACAGCATCCTCGTAAGAATCGATAATGATTACGAGAAAAAGTTAGCAGCAACTGAGCAGGTGCTAATTAAAAGTGATGATGGAAATAAACCGGCTGAGAAAGTTTCGTACTTGAATCTCTTTAGCAAAAAATACTTTGTCGGTACTGTATTTATTACTCTTATCTATATTTGTGGCCTGTTAACAATAAATGGTGTAAATATTTGGTTACCGCAGGTTATGAACCAGAATGGTTATGCATTGGGTTCAAGCTTAACATTTTCAATTGTGCTGAATTTGGGGACATTGATAGGAACTATTCTGTGGGCGGTGACAGTAGACAAAGTTGGCTTTAAAGTATTGATGCCTCTTATTTACATTGCTGGCTCTGTTAGCCTGTTCTGCATGGGAGTTAAGGTTAATCTGATTGTTACGTATTTGTTTGTTGGTTTAATCGGTATGTTTGCTTTTGCAGCACATTCTTTGATGAACTCGTTTGCATCACAATACTATCCCGGTGAAATCAGGACCACAGGCGTAGGTTTGGCAAATGCGACAGGTAGGGTTGGCGGGATGCTAGGACCAATCGTCGGTGGTATGCTGCTGACTGCAAATGTTTCTATTACAGTTTGGTTCTTAACATTTGCAATCCCAGGTATTGTGGCAGCCTTGTCCATGGTAATAATCAATATGCATAAAAAATACATTGAAAGGAAAAATATTGTTCAAGATAAAGTCATGCTTGGCGGATAGGACGCTTTAAGTCATCAACATATTGGGGAAGAGAGAACAATACTCTCTTCCCTTTTTGAGTACGGTAATTATAGGAATAATGAGTTTTAATAAATTTAATTTGGAATTCACTAGCTCAATGGGTCTATTTCAGACACTGAAGAATGCATGACATTTCTTAACCATTGAATGCCTAAGTCTCCATCATGATGCCGGTGCCATTGAAGTTTCATATCGAAAGGGACGGTGTTCACCGGGCATGGAAACAGTGTTATCGGTAAGTATTTAGCATAATACCGTGCAAATCTCTCATGGACAGTTGCGATCAAATTCGTACCAATTAGTTGAGTCATTAGCATACTAAATGACGGTACTACAATATCTATTCTACGTTGATAACCTGATTCGCTTAAAAATACTTCATCCATCGCCCAGCCGATCATTTTGCTAAACCTGGCGACGATATGTCCGCTTGTTAAATAGTTATTGAGATCGATACCAGTATTGCATAATGGATTACCAGACCATACGACACAAACAAATTGATCGTCGAACAGGAATTCTGACGGATGCTGCGAGGAGACTAGTTTAGCTGGTGTGACAATTAAATCAATTACACCAATATTGAGATACTCGCTAATAGGGCCATCAATAATAGAAGAAATATCCAGACGAATATGTGGTGCTTGTTGTTGAATTAGTGATATAGCGTTATTCATTACAACGGTAGCAGAAGCGTCAGATATGTTTAATCTAAACGTTCGAGTGGAAGTCTCAGGATCAAATTTTTGATTTTTATCGACGATAGCTTCACATTTGCTAATGACATCATGTACTTCCTCTGCAAGCATCTCTGCAAAAGGAGTGAGCTCCATACGCTGGCCGACTTGAACCAACAATTGGTCGTCAAAAAATTCTCTAAGCCTTGACAGTGCCCCTGAAGTTGCGGACTGGCTCAAATGTACTCTTTCACCAGTGCGAGTGACATTACGTTCAGCCAAAAGCACATCAAGAATAATCAAAAGGTTGAGATCTAAACCACGGAGATGCATAAAATATCAGGCCATTTAACTATTTTGTTTGGATAAAAGTACCATTTCAAGGTGAATTAGTCGAGTTGAAATGTCTATACATCGCTAGCATACTTTTCTCTGCTGCGATGTTAACTATCTCACATTTTTAATGATTAAGGCTTTCCGCTGGATGAACCTTGTCTATTTTAGTACGAGCACACTTCAACATTGCACAAACGCCTTGATAACAATAAAATCGAATAAAACCAAAAGTCTAAATTTGAGGTGCCAGGCGTGAAGACAGAGAATAATAACTCTAAAAAACAAAAAAGCACCTTTTTGGTTAGAGAGTTATTGCTTACAGAAGGACCACAGTCTCAGGCATCGATATCCCGTAAAACGGGATTATCACCCGCAATGGTTAATTATGTTGTTAAACAGCTTATAGAGCTCAACGCAGCCGATATCCATTGGATTAACGGGAGGGAAGGGATCGTCTCATTAACTTCAAAAACAGGTCGTTACATTTCGATTCTGGTAAATCTTGATAAGATTAGCGGATCGTTGTTTGTTTTTGAATCTGAGTTAAAAGTAGATTTCGAATATATAATCACTCAGGACTGTTCTCAAGAAAATAACCCCGATACTGTTATCAAACTACTTTCTGATGTTCTTAGTAAATTAAATCTTTCGTTCAATGATATTTCTGGTTTGGCTATTAGCATTGTTGCGCCTTTAGATGTTGAAAGTGAAGCTATAATTTCCTGGTCTGCAGGGCGGCTGCCTGGATGGCGTGATATAAAAATAAAATCCTTCTTTGAAGATAAATTTGGTTCCACAGTCGTTGTTGGAAACGACGCAAATCATTCTACATTGGCTGAATGGACATGGGGCGTTGGCCGGGGTATTGAGGATTTTGTCTATATAGCATGCTCAAAGCAGATTGGTGGGGGGATTATCATCAATAATCATCTGTATAAAGGCAGTAATGGAATGGCGGCTGAGTTTGGGCATTTGATTATTGATAACGTTGGGCCAGTTTGTTTCTGTGGTTGTCGAGGGTGCCTTACGACTTTTATTTCAGAACGTGCGATTATAATGAACCTCTCAAAATCGGAGAGTTATAAAAATTCACTTCAGGAGATTATCTCTGCAGCTGGTGAAGATGATGCTGCGTGCCAACGAGTATTGCTTGAGGCTGGAAAGGACCTTGGTAAGGCCCTTGCTAATATTGCAAAAATATTATCTCCGGGAATGGTTGCCATTGGTGGTGATTTGGCAGCGGCTGGCCCGCTATTTTTTGATAGTGTTATCGCTACTATCGATGAACATAACTTGGGTACAGTATCGCAAGCTATTGATTTCAAGACTGCGAAAATAGTTCATCAACCTGAAATTCTCGGTGGGCTTGCTGCCCTATTGGCAAAAAAAAATCAGGGAATTAGCGATCTCCCTGATTGGATTAAATAATTGAAGCGCTCTCCAAATGATTACTGTCCGTCAGTTGGAAAAGTGAACCCATAGGTAGGATAGCGGCATAGCCCAAAGTAGAGCTGGTAGCATACTCGCTACAGGGAATAACTTTATGCCGCAGATTCTCAACCCTGTCGCCAACATTACTAAACCTCCGACAGCATAAAAGTCAGACCTCATAACCTCTGTTGTTAGGGGGAGCAGCAGTACTGCACTGTAGGCAAGTATTAGCTGAATTACCAACTGCGGTACAAACAAAATTACGACTGAATACCCTAAACGGGTAGCAAAAAGAATGGCACAAAAGAAATCCATGAATGCTTTTGTAATTAGCACTGAGGAGTCTCCATTCATACCCTCGTTCATCGCCCCCACAATTCCGGTACCACTGGCTCCGAATAAAATAATTAATGCCACGAAGATTTTTAAAAACTCCTCATTAGTTATTTCTCCTCGTGGTTTTGGTAGAATCGATTCAACGATGGTTTTTGTTGCGACGGTATTAATTTTTTTCTCAAGGGAGATTAACTCGCCAGAAAGTGCGCCGAGAATGCCTGCGAGCACCATTACGGGCATGTTGACAGTTTCCATTATCAATATCACTGCCATTGCCATCGAACAAATGCCAAACATCAATGGCATTCCTTCGTGTAGGCGTCTTGGTATCCAAGGAGATAATAGACTTCCTGCGACGCCACCAACGACAATTGCAATGCTATTAATATAGGGACCGACAATCACGTAACCATCTCCAAAATTACTTGATACCGTAGTATTTACTGAATTAACTGAGAGAATGACCCAACAGCTGGCGCATGTGAGCCCCGGCACCAAGTAGCCCGGGCTGAGGGTGCGTAATCAGGAAAACGGGAATATCTTTTAGATATTGATTAAAGCGTCCCTTGTCTTCAAAGGCGTTCCTGAAGCCGGATGATTTGAAGAAATCTAGGAAACGAGGAACAATACCGCCGGCAATATATACGCCTCCGAATGTCCCCATAGTTAAGGCAAGGTTGCCACCAAAACGGCCAAGCAAGATGCAAAATAGAGAAAGTGCGCGGCGGCAATCGGTGCATTCATTACTCAATGCCCGGTCGGTGACGTCTTTGGGTTTTAGCTTTTCTGGAATACGCCCGTCCACTTTGACAATACCCTTATAGATGTTCACGAGACCTGGCCCGGAAAGAACGCGTTCATAAGAAATCCGTCCATGCTCACTTCTTAATGCCGACAGTATGCGGTCTTCTTCTTCGCTATTAGGGGCGAAGTCAACGTGGCCACCTTCACCCGGCAGACTAATAATTTGCTTTTCAGTTTGCACAAGATGACAAACACCAAGGCCTGTACCTGCGCCGTACACTGCGATGGGCTTGTTCCGTTCTGCGATGCCCCCACCAAACTTCAATAAATCTGCTTCCTTAAGCATGGGGATCGACATAGATACCGCTTTGAAGTCGTTAATGACTTCAAGATTTGTCAGACCAAGATTGAGCTGCATTGAGCTGATTGAGAATGCCCATGAGTGATTCGTCATATCAACCCAGTCATTTGTGATAGGGCAGGCTATAGCAATGCAAGCTTCGTTAACAGTGACATGCTGACCTTCCAGGTAATGGGTTATAACATCTTCAAGTGTGGCATAATCATTCGTAGAATAGGTATGGATATGTGAGATAGTTCCATCGCTGATATCACACAAGGCCAGACGTGCATTTGTTCCGCCGACGTCGCCGACAAGAATGAAATTTGGCATCAGATATACCTTTAGAATTGAGAATTAAAATTTTTAATTAATGATTCCCTTTTTGTAATTGAATTAGCTAAGTCAGAATCATTAATTGAATTTATTTATAATAAGTGGGTTAAAGCTGTCCCTTCTTATATTGTTCTGCCGCGTAATCACATGCCCGAGCAGTAATAGCCATCATTGTTAGTGTTGGGCCGACCGTGCCACTCGTTACAAAGCATGCTCCATCAGTGACGAAAACATTGCTTACGTCCCAGCATTGGTTAAAGCTGTTAAGCACTGAGGTTGAGGGATTGTCTCCCATTCTCGCTCCGCCACTTTCATGTATGGCTGCGCCCAGACCAACACTCTTTTTGAACGAGAGGCGAAAGATTGTTTTCATCAAAAACGTTTCATCAGGCATAGCATTCCGAGCGTTTTCCAGGCCAAGTGCCGTGCCTGCGAAATCAACTTTGTAGTTACATTCACTCACCATCTCCTTAATTGCACGAAGCTGTGCTTTCATGACGATCAGGTCATTTTCCCCGAAAGAACAATCAATATGCGGTGCAGGAATACCCCATGCGTCTTTTTTTCTGGGATTGAGTGTTATGCGATTTTCCGGTCTGGCCAGCATCTCACCGAAGCCCATCAAACCAAATTGGGATGGACTATCGGGTGATACGTAGCCCCGTCCAATTACGCCCTGGAAAGCAAATCCACGAATGAACTCTTTCGTCGTGTTACTGCCGATATTCTGGAATCGAGGAATAACGATACCGCCGGCAGGGCGGCAGAACGGATCCTGGGGAATCGTCTTGTCGTATTCCCATCCGAGGCTGTCCGGAACCGAACCAGCTATAAGGCTCGGTGTCTGTTCAAGGAAATAGCGCCCCAGAAGGCCTTTTGAATTGCCAATACCTTCAGGATGGCGTGGCGAGCGGGAATTTAATAAAAGTCTGACCGATTCAATCGCGGAGGCGCACAGCATGACCATGCCTGCACGTACGGTATGCTCTTGCTTTGTCAATCGATCGACAAATGTGACACCAGTGGCTTTGCCGCTAATTGGGTCTACATCTATGTTTTTTGCTATCGCATCAGTGCGTAATTCCAGAAGGCCAGTATCAATAGCAGCCTGAACACCTACCGGGATGCGTTTTAAGTTTGGTGCAGAGAAACGCCAGCTGGTGACTTTACGTTCGGGCCATAAAGATTCGACTTTAGCTTTGAAGGCTTTTTCGGGTTTAGTCAGAATGGGGGCCTGAACAAATTTTCCGTCCGGTAAGTTCGGAATGTTTTCCTCTATGCCATAAACACCGAGAAACTCTTCGATTCGGGAATACCAGGGATCCAGTTCCTCATAGCTGATAGGCCAGTTTTGACCATAGCCGTCCAGGCTGGCAGCTTTAAAGTCATAGTCCGACATTCGTTGTAATACTCGACCGTATGTATGAAGGCGTCCGCCAAGTTGGCGCCCCCTAATCCATAAAAAATACTGCCCTTTTGGGGTGGTATAGGGGGTTTGCCAGTCATTTACAAACAAATGACGGTACTCGTTACTCATATAAGTTGCACGAGCCTGGAGGGGTTGCCCTGTTACGGCAATCTTAAAGCGGGCAAGAGCATCAATTTTTTTTACTTTTTCGTGGCGGCCTGGTGTTACGTTAAAGTCTTTTTCACCTAAAAACGGTCCGGCCTCGAGCAAGATAACGCTCATTCCCTTTTCAGTTAATTCCTTCACAGCTATGCTGCCCGCTACTCCTGAGCCGACAACAATCGCGTCATAAAATTCTTTTTTCATCTTTGCCTCGGCCGGATGATTCCGGGTAACAAATTAATCTGGTCTTGATTTCGCGGGAGAAGGCATTTGCCAACCCCCAATATCCATTCTCAAATGAGCCCGAGCATTTTTTTGATTTCATTGACGTCATTACCTGTTTCGGCAAAGTCATCAAAGGCTCGACTGGATACGTTGATAATATGTTCCTGAATGAACTTGCTCCCTTCGCGAGCGCCATCTTCGCTATTTTTCAGGCAGCATTCCCATTCAAGTATGGCCCACCCGCTATAGCCGTATTGAGTGAGTTTGCTAAAGATCGATTTAAAATCGATCTGTCCATCACCAGGGGAACGGAAACGACCGGCACGCTGTAACCATGGCTGATAACCACCGTAAACGCCGCTGCGGCCATTTTTGTTATATTCAGCATCTTTCACATGGAAAGCTTTAATACGCTCATGATAGATATCGATGTATTCGAGATAATCGATTTGCTGTAAATGGAGGTGGCTAGGGTCAAACAGAATGTTGCAACGAGGATGGTGATCTACCTCGTCAAGAAAACGCTCATATGAAGCGCCATCATGAAGATCTTCGCTCGGATGGATCTCGTAACAAACATCTACACCATATTCCTCATAGGTGTTGAGAATCGGCAGCCAACGACGGGCCAGTTCTTTGAAGCTCTCATCGAATAAAGCGGCATTGTGAGGTGGCCATGGGTACAAATATGGCCATGCCAGTGAACCAGAAAATGTTGCATGAGCATTAAGGCCGAGCCGGGCGGAGGCTTGAGCAGCCTTTTTAACGATTCCGGTAGCCCATTCCTGGCGCGCTTGTGAATCGTTTGCAAATTCTTTAGGGGCAAATCCGCCAAAAGGTTGGTTATAAGCAGGGTGGACGGCAACAAGTTGGCCTTCAAGATGTGTCGATAGCTCGCTTATTTGTAAACCATGTTCAGCAAGAATACCCTTCACATCATCACAATATTGCTGACTTGCTGCAGCTTTTTCTACGTCAAAAATATGTTTGTGGTTACAAGGAATCTGCAACGCTTTGAATCCGAGGTTTGCAGCCCAGACAGCAAGTCCTTCAAGACTATTAAAGGGTGGGGTACTGTCAATAAATTGTGCAAGAAAAATGCCGGGACCTTTAAGAGTGTTCATATAACCTCCTCATTAACCGGGTGGCAATGTTGCTGAAATGGAATGTGCGAAGCGAAGTGGCGCACATTTACTTGCGCCACTCAATAAAGAAAAATTAGAACTCTACAGCCTGACCGGTTTCTGCAGATTTGTAGATTGCTTCAAGTACCTGGGTAACGATAAACGCTTGTTCTGCAGTAACAACAGGGTCTTTGTCGTTCTCAATCGCATCAATCCATGCAGCAAGTTCAGCATCTGCAACTCGGAAGGGCTCGTTACCGAGATCTAAAGGACCAGGGCCGCCAAGTACGAATGGCTCGATATCTAACAATTCGCCAAAGCGCGCGGTATTAAAAGCAATACTGCCAGTACCGTCGACTGCTGAGGTTGGCGCTGCAGCACCATCACCTACCAGTTCGGCTCCTGCCTTCGTACCGCAAAGAGTAACCTGGCCTTCGCGTGCTTTAAGAATATTCAGCGCCCAGGACGCTTCGAGGAAGATTGTCGCCCCATTTTCCATTTTGATAAAACCGAATGCAGAATCTTCCACATCAATGGTTTTGGGATTCCATGGGCCGAACAAATTTCCTTCGAAGTTGTCTTTCATTTTGTGAAATACAGAGCCCGAAACCAGTTTCGGTTTATAGTTATCCATCGTCCACAGGGCAATATCCAGGGCATGGGTACCGATATCAATCAGCGGACCGCCGCCTTGTTTTTCTTTGTCCAGGAATACACCCCAGGTTGGTACCGCTTTGCGACGAACAGCATGTGCTTTGGCAAAATAGACTTCTCCCAGGTCACCTTCCGCGCTAGCGCGTTTCAGGATTTGTACGTCTTTACGGAAACGGTTCTGGTATCCGATGGTGAGTTTTTTACCGGTACGTTTTGCCGCATCCAACATTTTCTGCGCATCTGCTGTTGTTGCCGCCATCGGTTTTTCACAAAGGACATGTTTACCTGCTTCAAGAGCATCTACGGTCAGAGGGCTATGCGAGTTGTTCGGCGTCAGAACGTAGACAGCATCGATGGATTTATCTTTAAGCAATTCGCGATGGTCTGAGTAAGTCTCAGCACCAGGTACGCCGAATTTAGCTGCAGCATCAATTGCACGATCAATTTCGGTATCACAGAAAGCGACCAGGTCAACACGATCTTTAGCTTTTGCAAATGCAGGGAAATGTTTGCACACTGCAATGCGGCCGCAACCAATAATGCCAATACGTAGTTTATTAACCATTTCAATTATCTCCGGCTTACCAATTTTGTAATTGCTGAGATTTAATAATCAGCTAGTTGGGTTAATTAATCTGATAGGTAAAACGTTCATATCTCAGGACTGGTTATGTTATGCCGTGAAATGAGGATAAAAGGAAATGGGTTTTATGGATATTATGTATCTGCCAGACAGATACCCGCTGGATAAAATTTTATCGTCTATTTGATTATAGAGATCTAGATCACGTTTTTTCAAATTAAATTAAGTGCAAAGGCTGGTGCTTTATGTAACTCATTGATTTTTAATGACATTAGTTTGTTTTGTTGTAATAACCTTTTGACTCAACGTGTGCGTTTATTTTGTTCGATTGTTCAATAGTTCAATTCTTACAAATGCAATTTATTGTTGGTATTTAATGTAAGTTATTGATTTAAAATGTTTCTATTTGAGTTGGTTCGTTGGTTTTTATTTAGAGTCAATAATTAAATTATTCAAAAAATGAAGCTTGGATCACAAAAGAGAAAATTTTGGATTGTGATGTTTTGATATTTAGAATCTAGTAAATATAAATTACCTCGTTCCAACAGAAGTCCCTACAAATGGCGGAGTAAAAAATGCCTAATTGCTTTGCAGTAGAAAAATCTGAAATGTCATTTGATAACAGAAATAAGAATCCAAATGTAGAGAGTCAGATTTTGCCAAAGTTTATTTTTAGCAGGCTAAGTATACTTATGCTGCTACAGTTTTTTGTTTTCGGCTCGTGGTTTACCACAATGGGTTTGGTGCTGTATACCCATCATCTGGGTGGGGTCATTGGGTTGGCTTACACTTCGTGCGCTATCGCTGCAATTTTATCTCCATTGGTGTTAGGGGCTATTGGTGATCGTTTTATTTCGTCAGAAAAAGTTCTTGGTGTTTTACATATCCTAGGCGGTATCTTACAGTTCGTTCTGCCTGGTCTGGTGGCTGCAGGTGAAAATAATACAACTCTATTAGTTATCTTCTTATATATGCTCTGTTTTCAGCCGACCTTGGGCTTGGTGAACTCTCTTTCATTTCATAACCTTGGCGTGAAGGCTGATTTATTTCCCTTTTTAAGATTATTTGCCACGGGCGGTTGGGTCGTCGCAGGTGTGGTTGTAGGTATGTTGGGATATTCTTCAACGACTGGTATTTTTTATGTTGCAGGTGTATCAAGTATCTTACTTGGCCTGTATTCATTTACATTGCCATGTACAGAACCCCAGGCTAAATCAAAAAAATTTAATTTATTAGATGCACTTGGTGCTAAGTCTTTTGTTTTGTTTCGCCATCGTGGATTCGCAGTATTAATGGCATGTGCGCTTCTTACATCTATTTCTCTTGGGTTCTATAATACGTATGCTTCGCCATTCATTGGTTCGTTGGGGGTCCAGAATGTTGCCGCAGTACTTGCCTTAGGACAATTATCAGAAATAATATTTATTCTTTCGGTTCCATTTGTTATTAAAAGAATCGGTATGAAATGGGCACTTCTTGTCGGTATGTCGATGTGGGGAATTCGCTTCATTATGTTTATTCTCGCAGCGCAAGGGCATACCTGGACTGCTGTCGTTGGCGTAGGCTTACATGGCATTTGCAATGATTTCTTTCTCATTATCAGTGCCATGTACATTGATCGCCTTGCCCCTGCCGAAATGAAAGTTCAAGCGCAAAGTTGGCTTATCATTGCAATTTCCGGATTTGGTGCGGCATTTGGCTCATTAATTTCCGGAACAGTATACTCAGGAACCGTGGATATAGAGATTGTGCAATCCTGGATACCTCTCTGGTCAATTCCTATTGGTATTGCCGTAGTGACGAGCGTTATTTGGCTTATAGGTTTTAAAGAAAAAAAATAACCAGCCAAAACGACATGTTAATTTTAAGTTGGAAACGTTCCATTTAATTGGTTGGAGGAGTTATGTTCGATAATTATTTAATTCGCCCGGGAAGTTTAAGAAATGAGAAAGTGAACGGGGAAGTGGTCGGATTTTCTTTAGCAGTAAGGCATGCCAACTATCGTGGATGCTTTATTTCTCTTCATAACGGCTATTTTCTTTCAATCGATGGAGTTGAATACCCTAATTCTGTTCAGACTTTTGAAATCAATGGGAAAGCTCCTCGTAGTTATGAAGAACTCTCTCATGCTGTTTATGAGCATTGGGATTATGGTGACGATGGCATCCTGCATGTAGATCTCCCTGGTGGATTGAAACCGGGTAAGCATACAGTACTATTTCAGCAGTCAGTTCTTGCCGCCTACGGTTATTTGCCGACAGATGAAGAATGGGTCAAAAATCCGCCAGCTCCAGGAAAAGGTGCTGGATCTGACAAAACACCCTATGTCGTAAAATATGAACTGACTGTTGAATAAGGTGAATGAAAATGAAACGTGGTGTATCGCTCTATAGTTATCAGCAGTCACAATTCTTCAATGAATCTAATCTCGAGTCGCAAATTAGTGAAGTTGCGAACAATCTGTATGGCGCAGATGGTATTGAGTTGATTGATGAAATGTCACTGAAATATCCTGTTCCAGATAAAGCTTTTATGCAGCGTTGGTACAAGCTAATTGACAGGCATAACGTCACGCCAGTGGCTATGGACGTATGCATGGACGTACTGCAATTCCGTACGCACGTCATGAACCATGATGAATGCGCAGAGCGCTTAAGAAGCGATATCAAACTCGCTAAAATGTTGGGCTTTAGCGTTGTTCGTGTACTGTCAATTGTCCCACTTGATGTCATGGTAAAAGCATTACCTTTAGCAGAAGCATTGGATATACGTATTGGTAAAGAAATTCACCAACCGATGACTCTGGAAGGGAAGCAGGTCAACGAAATTATCGAGTTTAGTGAGAAAAATAATACCCGTCATCTAGGTATCGTTCCTGACTTTGGAATCTTCGGTACCCGTCCTTCTGAAGCTCAGCTGGGATGGTTCGAACGTCGTGGTGCGAGTCCTGAAGCTTCCAACGCTGCGGTTAAATTAGCGGGAATGGTGAAGACGGATCCTCAAACCTTCAACGTTGCTAACCAGACTGCGGGTAACGTCAGGGCAGCATTTGGCCAGTTCATCGCGACGGGTAAATGTAATCCAGAGGCGAAAGTTTGCTTCAATGCGGTAAAAGCATTGGCGGAGCAGTTTATTGATAAACCGAAGCCTTTAGATTACACAGTCGTTGCCGAGGGTTTAACCCTGTCAAATACATCAGCTGAGACGTTGCGCGAAATTTGCCCACATATTACCCATATTCATGCCAAATTTAACAACATGTCAGAAATTCCGGGTAAACCCGGCCAATACCAGGACATTGCGATTGACTATGTTTCGGCGATCGACGCACTGCGCCGAGGTGGATATGAAGGTTATCTCAATTCTGAATATGAAGGGCAGCGTTACTTCCAGGATCGTGGCCGTGAATTCATGATGGATGAGTTTGAACAGGTTCGGCGCCATCAGGAAATGTTGCGTCGTTTGATTACAGCTTGATTATTTAACGCCTGCTGCCATTTTGGCAGCAGGTTTAATCCTGAATTTTTAAGGACTTATGATGAGTTACCCACAGAAGCCACTAATTGCTAACGCAATATTGCTATTGTGTTGTTTTGCTGGTGGGCAAACAGTCCAAGCCCAGACGGAACAAACAAGAAAAAAACAGGTTGATAAAACGATGGAAAATGTATCCGATACAAAATCATCTGCTGGCAACACGTCAGCTACAATTTTCGTTGGAACATACGGTGACGAGCACCAACCCGGAGGAATATATTCACTCCGCCTGAGCCAGGATGGCAAGAAAGTTGAGCAGTTGGCTCATGTTGAACAACCTAAATTAGCTGGATACTTGATGTACGACGCAGCAACAACGACGTTGTACTCCGTGGATGAGCGTAAGAACGATGGACGTGGGCCCGTTGAACCGCCTGCAAGTGTAATGGCGTTTTCGGTTAACCTGGACAGTGGCCATTTGACACACGTTAATACTCAAATTGCTCCTGGTTCACGTCCAACATATCTGAGCCTTGATAGCCAGAACCGTCGCTTATTTAGCGCTAACCACGGTGATTTCGATCATGTCGAGAAGGCCGTGTTTAAAGAAGGAAAATGGACATCAGAGTATGTTTATGATGACTCAACTATCATCATGTACGGTCTTAACAAAGATGGTTCGATTGCTGGAATCAATGATCTGGTTGTACTGGGGGGGCATGGAAAAGATCCTAATAATTCCAAACAAGCGGGCGGTCATGCCCAGGCAAGTCCTCATGCGCATAGCGCAGTTGTTTCTCCTGACGGCAAGCACCTCCTTGTTTGTGACAAGGGCACAGATAAGGTTTTTGTATATTCTATCTCTGACAAGTTGAAATTAGTTAACAGCTATCAGCTCCCGGAGGAATCAGCTCCTCGCCACCTTGTTTTCGCAGATGACCAACGTTTATACCTTGATCTTGAAATCTCCTCTGAACTCGCCTCGATGGAATTCAATCAGGAGACCGGTGAACTTAAATTATTGGATAAAATTTCTACATTAGGCTCCAATTTCCATGGACTTAATGAGCCTGCCGAAATCAGGCTTCACCCTAATGGCCGTTTTGTTTACGTGAATAACCGCGGTGAAGATGCTATTGCCTGGTACAGCGTAGGTGAGAATGGAAAACTTGCTCGTCTTGGTTCCGTTCAGTTAGCGAAATCAATTCATCCAGGTCTTGCATCAAGGAGTTTTGCTTTTGATCCTGATGGACGTTATTTAGTTTCTGCAGATCGCCCTGATAATAAAATTAAAGTGTATGGGGTGAATTCTGAAAATGGTGCATTGAATCAGATTTCAGAGTTTAGTGTTCCTCAACCAGCGTTCTTAGCATTCGCAATAAATTAACTAGTCGGCTAATGGTTGAGTATTTAGGGAAGGTGCGATTTAATCGTCAGTTATGAGAACATAAGGCTTTCTTTGCCATAGATTTTTCACGATGCCCGCA